>JAHFFL010000021.1 GCA_023247955.1 Candidatus Omnitrophota bacterium | reverse complement strand
CGATTATCGCGAACTCCGGGAACGCCAACTGCATGACCGGCAGGAGCGGTTTTGAGAACTCGCGCGCGATGGCGGCTGCAGTAGCCCGCATGCTAAAGCTGAAGAAAAAAGACGTGCTGGTTGCCTCCACCGGCGTGATTGGCAAACCGCTCCCAATCAAGAAGATCGTCGCGGCCATCCCCGAGCTTGTGAGGGGACTCAGCCGTAAAGGGAGCGAGTTTGCGGCCGCGGGGATACTCACGACGGACCGCGTGAATAAAGAAATCGCCTTGGAGTGCATGATCGGAAAAAGAAAAGTCCGCGTGGGAGCTATCGCGAAAGGCGCGGGCATGATTCATCCGGAGATGGCGCTGGCGTCGTCGGGTCCCCGGTCCGCCACTAAAGCGTCGGCGGATCTCCGGCTCGCCAAGAGGGCGGCGAGCCTCCGACACGCGACGATGCTTTGTTTTACGACGACGGATGCCGTAATTACGCCGGCCGCGCTCCGGGACGCGCTCGACCGCGCCGCGCGCAAGACCTTCAACACGATCACGATAGACGGCGACATGTCGACCAACGACATGGCGCTGGTCCTGGCCAACGGCATGGCGCAGAATAAACGCATCGTGGAAGGAACGCGGGAATTCCGCGTTTTTTCAAGGGCGCTTGAGACGATTTTTTCGGTACTGGCCAGGCAAATGATACGGGACGCCGAAGGGGCGACAAAATTTGTCGAGATCGGCATCAAGCACGCGCAGACGAGGGAAGACGCGGCAAGCGTCGCGCGTTCGGTGGCGTGTTCGAGTTTATTCAAATGCGCGCTTTTTGGGTCGGACCCCAACTGGGGCCGCATCGCCGCCGCGGTAGGGTATGCCGACGCGCATGTGGACCCCTGGAAGATGCAGATCACTCTCGGCAAGGAGCTCGTGCTCAGGCACGGCGGCCGCGTGCAAAAAAAAGCCGCGGTTTTAAACCGTGTCTTTGCCCAGAAAAACATCCGGATTACCGTCGATCTGGGACTCGGCAAATACGGCGCGACCGCGTATACGTGCGACTTTTCCACTAACTACGTGCGGATCAACTCGACGTATAGGACTTAACGGAGAATCTTCATGGAAGAAATGATACGCAAGGCCGATGTGTTGATCGAGGCCCTGCCTTATATCCAAAGTTTCTATGACAAGACGATCGTGATCAAGTACGGAGGCGCCGCGATGACCGACGCGTTTATCCGGCGGAATGTGCTTGAGGACATTGTGTTCATGAGTTATGTCGGCATGCGGCCGATTCTCGTGCACGGCGGCGGGCCTTATATTTCGAAGCGCATCGAAGCGGTGGGGAAGGAGGTCAAATTCGTCAGGGGTTTTCGCGTCACCGACGAGGAAACGATGGAGATCGTCGAGGACGAGCTGTCCAAAGTCAACCGCGACATTGTCCGTGAGATCATTTCACTGGGCGGGAGCGCGATTTCTCTCTCCGGCAAAGAGGACCATTTGATCGAGGTCAAAAAGCATCCGGAGATCGACGGCCAGGATATCGGTTTTGTCGGCGAGGTCACGAAGATCAACGGCGACGTGATCCAGAAGATGATCACCAGCGACATCATCCCGGTGATCTCCCCGATCGGCATCGGCAAAGATGGGTTTACTTACAACATCAACGCCGACCAATCGGCGGCTGAGATCGCAAGAAACTTGAGCGCGCTGAAGCTTGTGCTGTTGACCAACGTCCGGGGCATCTTGAAAAATCAGGACAAGCCCGATACCGTGATTTCACATGTCAGCGTCCCCGAAGTCGAGGAGCTTATCGAGAGCAAGGTGATTATCGGCGGCATGATCCCCAAGGTCAAGGCCTGCATCCGCGCGCTGGAGCGGGGGGTCAAAAAGACGCACATCATTGACGGGCGGATTCCGCACGGGATCTTACTCGAAATTTTTACCGACAAAGGTATCGGAACGGAAATTGTGAAGAGATAGAATGGATTATCGGAAAACGATTCGGCTTTATTACGATTACGTGGTCCCTTGTTATCACAAGACGCCGCTGGTGCTGGAGAGGGGAAGGGGCACGCGCGTCTGGGACGCGCAAGGGGACGAGTACCTGGATTTTTTTCCCGGTTGGGCGGTAAGTGGGATCGGGCATTGCCACAAGCGCGTTTCCGAGGCGATCAAGCGCCAGGTCGAGCGGCTGATCCACGTCTCGAACAACTATTATCACGAGCTTCAAGGAGTACTTGCCGAAGAGATTGTCCGGCACGCGTTCCCGGGCAAGGTCTTTTTCTGCAATTCGGGCGCCGAGGCGAATGAGACGGCTTTCAAGCTGGTGCGGAAGCTCGGGAATCCCTCGAGAAACGAAATCATCACGATGGAGAGGTCGTTTCACGGACGCACGCTGGCGACGGTGGCGGCCACCGGCCAGCAGAAATATCAGGACGGGTTCGAGCCGCTGACGCCCGGCTTTGTCACTATTCCGTTCAACGATATTGCGGCGCTCGAGCGGGCCGTCGGCGCGCGAACCATCGCGGTGATGATGGAGCTTATCCAGGGAGAGGGCGGCGTACGCGTGGCCGATCCCCAATTTGTCTCGGCGGTCAGGCGGTTTTGCAACGACAAAAAACTTTATCTCGTCTTTGACGAAGTACAGACCGGTATGGGGCGCACCGGACGGATGTTTTGCTATAAAAATTACGGCGTCGAACCGGATCTGATGACGCTCGCCAAGTCTCTCGGCGGAGGGTTTCCGATAGGCGCGATGGTGGCCAAAAAGGAAATCGCCGATGCGCTCGGCCCCGGCACTCATGCCACGACGTTCGGCGGCGGTCCGTTGGCCTGTGCGGCGGCGCTCGCGACGTTTGAGGCTATCGACAAAGAGAAACTCTTAAGCAACGCCGTGGTCGCGGGGTCCCATTTGTTCCGGAGGCTTCGCGAGATTCAAAAAAAGTTTCTGTTCGTTAAGGAAGTGCGTGGCATGGGACTGATGGCGGGCATGGAACTGACAATTGAGGGAAAGAATATTTATGAGCAGTGTCTTCAGAAACGGCTTCTCATCAATTGCACCCAGGGAAACGTCCTGAGGTTTATGCCTCCTCTGGTTGTGCGGGAAAAGGAGATTGACCGCGCCTGTCAACTATTGGGGGAAGTTTTTTCCGAAGAGGAAAGAAATCAGACGATCAAAAAAGGGAGCCAAGAAGCGGTATGAGCAAAAAAAGGAAAAGGAAGGCGAAACTAAAATCAAAGGCCAGGAAGCGTCCGAAATCGCGTAAGATCCCGTTCGAGGCCAAGGATTTCCTGAGTTTGAAAGAAGCGGGGGTAGGCGATCTGGATCTGCTTTTCAAGCTCGCCGAGAAGATGAAAAAAAAGCCGGAAGCCTTTTTTGGCAAGTTGAAAGGAAAGTCCTTGGCGCTGCTATTCCAGAAACCGTCGATCCGTACGCGCGTCTCGTTTCAGGTGGGGATGGCCGAGCTCGGCGGAAATTCGGTCTATATGGATCCCCAGGAGCTTCCGCTCGGCGAGCGGGAATCGATCAAAGACGTCGCGCGGGTCCTGTCGAGGTACTGCGATGTCGCGGCCGTGAGGACGTATCATCACGCGGACACCGAGGAATTCGCCCGGAACTCCAGTATCCCGGTGATCAACGGCCTGAGTGATCTCTATCACCCGTGCCAGACACTTGCGGATTTGTTCACGATACGCGAGAAGTTCGGCGAGCTGCAGAAGACGAACATCGCCTATATCGGCGACGGCAACAACGTGCTCAATTCCCTTCTCTACGGCGCGAGTAAGGCCGGCGCGAATCTCGCGATCGCGACGCCGAGGGGCTATGAGCCGAGCGAAGAGATTCTCAAAGACATCAAGCTGATTTGCAAGGAAAGCGGTTCGAAGGTTACCCTGTCCAATAATCCATTCACGGCGATCAAAAACGCCCACGCGGTTTATACGGACGTGTGGGTCAGCATGGGGCAGGAAAAACAACGCGACCAGCGACTCAGAGATTTCCAGCCGTTTCAGGTTAACGGCGCGATTATCGGGAAGGCGCCTAAGGACTCGGTGATCATGCACTGCCTGCCGGCGCATCGCGGCGAAGAGATTACCGAGGAGGCGATAGAGCACCCGCGCTCGGTGATTTTCGACCAAGCCGAGAACCGCTTGCATACGCAGAAGGCGCTTTTATTTCTATTATTGACCAGAAAAAAGAAAAGATAAAGGGCCGTTTTCATGAAGAAAGTCGTGTTAGCTTATTCCGGCGGACTGGACACTTCCGTCGCGATTAAATGGCTGAAGGACAAAGGGTACGAAGTCATTGCCTACATGGCGGATGTCGGCCAGGAAAAGACGACCACCGCGGCGGTGGAGCGCGCGAAAAAGGCCGGCGCTTCCAAAGTGGTTGTGAAAGACTTGAAAAGAAAATTTGCCGCCGATTATATCTGGCCCGCGCTTAAGGCCGGAGCCGTCTACGAGGGGCGTTACACACTGGCGACGGCGCTTTCGCGGCCGCTAATCGCCGCGGAGCAGGTGGCGGTCGCGCACGCCGAGAAGGCGACGGCCGTGGCCCACGGTTGCACTGGCAAAGGAAATGACCAGGTACGTTTTGAGGTGACGACACAGGCGTTGGACGGTTCTTTGGAGATTATCGCGCCGGTACGGGAATGGGAGTTTAAATCGCGCGAGGAGGAGATTCGCTATGCCAAGCGCCATCGCATCCCGATTGACGTGACGAAAAAAAGCCCTTTTTCCATCGATAAAAATATCTGGGGCGTCAGCGTCGAGGCGGGCGTGCTCGAGGACCCGAACGTCGAGCCGCCTCAAGCGTCTTTTCAGTGGACGCGCGGGGCCGAATCCAGGAATCCGAAAGAGCGCGCGATTGAAATTCAATTTGAGAAAGGCGTGCCGGTGGGCCTGGAAGGCAAGCGGTTGGACGCGCTGAAGCTGATCCTGCGGCTCAACGCGCTCGGCTCCGAGTACGGGATAGGGCGCATGGACATGATCGAAAACCGGCTGGTTGGCATCAAGTCGAGAGAGACCTATGAAGCGCCGGCGGCGACGATCCTGAACCAGGCCCACAAGGATTTGGAGAGTCTGGTCCTCGACAGGGAGCTTTTGCATTTCAAGGAAGGCATCGCCCAGAAATATGCCGAGCTTGTTTATTACGGGCTTTGGTTTACGCCTTTGCGGGTGGCGCTGGACCGGTTTGTCGAGGAAACGCAGAAAAACGTCAGCGGCAGCGTGCGCGTGAAGCTCAGGAAATACTCGTCACAGGTGGTGGGCCGTAAGTCCCCGCACTCCCTGTATAGGGAAAGTCTCGCGACCTACGGCGCCAAGGACAAGTTTGACCAGCGTCTCGCGAAGGGTTTCATCGATCTATGGGCGTTGCCGTATAAAAAATGAGCGCCAGGCACCAGGGCACCAGGCACCAGAGATTTCCAGTTTTTTCTGGCGTTCTAGTGTTCTGGCGGCTGGTGTTCCAATTGGAGTTTTAATATGCCGACTAAGCTTTGGGGTGGAAGGTTTAAAAAGAGAACCGATCCCGCGTTTGAAAGGTTCGGCAGTTCTTTTAAATGGGACTGCCGTCTTCTCGCTTACGATTTAAAGATCAATGCCGCGCATGTGAAGGCACTTAAGGCCTGCGGTGTTTTGACGGCGGCTGAGGCCGCAAAACTCCTCTCGGCAATTGCCGGGATCCAGAAACGGCATGAAAGCGGCCGTCTGCGGTTGGACAAAGGTGCTGAGGACGTCCATTCGGCGATTCAGGCGGAGCTCGAGAAACTTGTCGGCACTTTGGCGGGCAAGCTACACACGGCAAGGTCGCGCAACGATCTCGTGAGCCAAAGCACGCGGCTTTATTGCAAAGCACACGCGGCAAAAATGGAATCTTTGATCAGCCGGCTGCAGAAAGAAATCGTCCTGAAGGCGGAACGCACTCAACACGTGTTTATCCCGGGTATGACCCATTTGCAAAACGCGCAAGTGGTCTCGCAGGCGCATGTTTTCTTGGCCTACGCCGAAATGCTCGAGAGGGCCAAGCAACGGCTTCAGGCGGCTAGGCCTTTTTTTGACGTGTGTGTCTTGGGGAGCGGCGCTTTGGCGGGGAGCACTTTTAACTTGGACCAAAAACTCATCGCGCGCGAGCTGGGGTTGTCCTCGATCGCCAATAACAGCTACGATGTTTCGGGCGACAGAGATTTTGTGCTGAATATTTTATCCTCGGCCGTGTTCGCCGGGCTTCAGTTCTCAAGGATTGCCGAGGATTTGATGCTCGGACAGACCAAGGGTTTTTCACTGATAGACATCGACGAGGCCTTTTGCACGGGAAGCTCAATGATGCCGCAAAAGAAAAACGCCGATTTCGTGGAGCTCGCGCGCGGCGCAGCGGGTATTTTCATGAGTAATTTCCTCGGTCTTGCGGCCACGCTCAAAGGGCTCCCGACCTCTTATAATCGTGACCTTCAATGGGACAAGCGGTATCTTTTTGATTCGGTTGAAAATTGCGAAGCGTTGCTTGAGATTTTTATCAAGGTCTTTAAGACGTTAAGCGTCAATGAAAAAAGGGCAAAAGAGCTTTTGTCCGATGAGAGTCTGTACGCGACGGACCTGGTGGACTGCCTGGTCCGCAAAGGTGTCCCGTTCAAGACGGCCCATGAACAAATAGGGCGAATCGTGAGTTTTGCCGAAGAAAAGGGACGACCCATCTCAAAGATCGGGCTGGATATTTTGAAGCACTTTGCGCCGCGGATTGACGGCGATGTCTATGAGTTTTTTAACGCAAAACATTCGGTAAAAATGAAAAAAACCGTTGGCAGCACAAATCCGGCGGAAGTGCGTAAACAAATTACAAAATGGAAAAAATTATTAGGTTAATTAACTAAGTGTAATGCCACGGGTGACGCCTCCGCCACAAAGCGCCGGCGGATCCGTCACAAACGGCGCTTTGTGGACAGATCCGACGCGCCGTTTGGCGGAGAAGGGGGGTCCCGCATCCGCCGCGGAACGCGGACGGACCCGTCCCGCTGAAGCGGGCGGGGGCGGCAGGACCCGTGGCATTACAGAGTGGATACTTAATGCATCGATTCCAGTACGTCGGTAAACAGCTCTACTGCGAGGAAACGCCGGTCGCGAAGATCGCGCAACGCGTGGGGACGCCATTTTATCTCTACAGCATCGGCACGTTTCTTGACCACTACTTTAAGCTGAGGGACGCCTTCAAGCCGGTGGATCCGCTGATCTGTTTTTCGATGAAGGCCAACTCCAACCTTACGGTGCTTAAGGCGCTAGTTGAAAACGGCGCGGGGCTGGACATCGTATCCGGCGGGGAACTTTTCCGGGCCAAACGCGTTGGCGTGGATCCCCGGAAGGTGGTGTTCGCGTCGGTGGGAAAAACTCCCGAGGAAATCGAAGAGGCCATTCGCGCGAAGATACTCATGTTCAACGTGGAATCCGCGCAGGAGCTGGAGGCGATCAACGCGGTGGCCGGCAGACTCCGCACGACGCAGCGGATCGCGATACGCCTCAATCCGGACGTCGCGGCGGACACGCACCACTACATCACGACCGGCAGGAAAGAAAATAAATTCGGCATTCATTTGAAAACGGCCTATCAGCTGTTTATGGAATCTTACCGGTATCCTTTCTTGCGTTTTGCCGGCGTGCACATTCACATCGGGTCCCAGATCACGGAGGCCAAGCCGTTTATCGAAGCGGTGCGGCGCTGTCTGGAGTTTATCGACGGCGTGCGGTACGCGGGGAAGACCACGGTGGAATATCTGAATATTGGCGGCGGGCTCGGGATCATTTATTCAAAAGAGAAGCCGCAAACCGCCCAGCAGTTTGCCGACGCGATACTCCCGCTTTTAAAGGGCTATGAGAACCGGCTCCGGCTTGTGCTTGAGCCAGGACGTTTTATTTCGGGAAACAGCGGGATTCTTGTGACCAAAGTGCTTTACAAGAAAAAAGGCCAAAATAAAAAATCTTTTGTGATCGTCGACGCGGGCATGAACGACCTGATCCGCCCGGCTTTTTACGGCGCCTATCATGAAATCCTTCCGGTCTTGAGGCATGTGCGGTCGAAGGTGGAAAAGGCCGACGTCGTAGGCCCGATCTGCGAGAGCGGGGATTTCCTGGCCAAGGACCGCCGCTTTCCCGCGGCGGAGCCCGGGCAACTTCTGGCGGTGATGTCCTGCGGCGCTTACGGCTTTGTGATGTCGAGCAATTACAACTCCCGTCCGCGCGTGCCCGAGGTGGTGGTCAGCGGGAGAAAATTTTATGTGGCCAGGCAAAGGGAGACAAGGAACGACCTGATCCGCAACGAAAAGATAGTGCGGGAGGTGCTGTCATGACGGCGGGACGGGCGATTGCATTTTGGAAAATGGCCGGGGCCGGCAATGATTTCATTCTGGTGGACAACCGTTCCGGCACGCTTGACAGCGATCTGGCGCACGCCGCGCGCCGCCTGTCCGACCGCAAGCACTCGATCGGCGCGGATGGGCTCATCCTTTTGGAGAGCTCACAAGCCGCGGACATCCGCATGCGGATTTTTAATCCCGATGGCTCCGAAGCCGAGATGTGCGGCAACGGCGTGCGCTGCCTGGCAAAATTTTCAGTGGATAATCGTATTACGAAAAATCCACTGAAGATAGAAACCATCGCCGGGGTTATCGGCGCCGAGGTCAAAAACAACGGCCTGGTCCGCGCGAAGATGGGAGACCCGACGGGCTTGAGGCTGGGTTTTAATCTGGAAGTGCTCGGCAAGCGGATGGATTTGAATTTTATCAATACCGGTGTCCCGCACGCGGTCCTACTGACGGATTCTCTGGAAGATATTGACGTGTTCACGCTGGGCCGGGCGATTCGCAGGCATTCTTCTTTTGCGCCCGAAGGCACCAACGCCAATTTTATCAGTGTCAGGCACGATAATTCGTTGCATATCCGGACTTACGAACGGGGCGTGGAAGATGAAACGCTTTCGTGCGGGACCGGGGCTACGGCCGCGGCGTTGGTCGCTGCGTCGCTCAAAGGGTTTGAATCGCCGGTGGTTGTGACGCCGAAAAGCGGCGAATCCCTGAAAGTTTATTTTTCGCGGGAAGGCGAGAATTATCACGAGGTTTATCTGGAAGGACCGGTGGAAAAAACCTTTGAGGGGAGAGTGACGTTATGACATTTCATGGATCGCTGGTGGCGCTTGTGACACCGTTTAAAAATGGAAAAGTGGACGAAAAGGCGCTGACTCGACTGGTGCGTCGCCAACTTCAAGCGGGTACGGATGGTATCGTGCCGGCGGGCACTACCGGTGAATGCCCCACACTTTCGTTCCGCGAGCATGAGCGCGTGATCGAGGTCGCGGTGGAGGCGGCCGGGGGAGAGCTGCCTGTGGTCGCCGGAACGGGTGCCAACAGCACCGAAGAAGCGATTAGGCTCACGCGCTTCGCGAAAAAAGCGGGCGCTGACGGCGCGCTGATGGTGACTCCTTATTACAACAAGCCCACGCAGGAAGGGCTGTACCGGCATTACGAGGCCGTCGCCCGGCAAGTGGATATCCCGATTGTGCTTTATAACGTGCCGTCGAGGACCGGCGTGTCGCTGGCGCCGGAGACCGTGGCCCGGCTTTCGAGGATCCGGAGCATCGTCGCGATCAAAGAAGCGACCGGCAGCATGGACCAGGCCTCGCACATCCTGTCGCTTTGTGGGATCACGGTGTTAAGCGGTGATGATTCGCTGACGTTGCCGCTGATGGCGTTGGGGGCCAAGGGCGTAATTTCCGTGATTGCCAATGTCGTTCCCGAAGACGTGGCAGAGATGGTCGATTCTTTTTTTAAGGGCAATCACGCCAGGGCCAGGGAATTGCATTACAAAATGTTTCCACTTTGCCGCGCGATGTTTATCGAAACCAACCCGATTCCCGTGAAGAAAGCGATGGGACTATTGGGGCTGTGCAGCGAAGAACTCCGCCTGCCGCTTTGCCCGATGCGGGAGCCCCATGAAAAGATTCTGGTGAGCGCGATGAAAGATTACGGACTGTCGCTTAAAAAACGGAGCGGACGATGATTAAAATCGCGGTAAACGGCGCCCTCGGGCGCATGGGCGCGCGCATTTTGCAACTGGCCTATCATTCGCAGGATTTCCGCATCGCCGGGGCCTTTGAACATCCGGGGCACGCGATGCTGGGCAAGGATTTGGGCGCCGCGCTCGGGCTCGGGGAACACCTGAAGATAAAATGCTCGACGATTTCCGCAAAAGCCATTGCTTTGGCGGATGTCGTGATTGACTTTTCAAATCCGGAAGCCGCTCTGGAATGTCTGAAACAAGCGGTGGGCGCCAAAAAGGCGCTGGTGATAGGGACCACAGGGATCGGCGCCGAGGGATCCGAAAAAATAAAAGAGGCCTCCCGGCTGATTCCCATTCTTTTTTCACCGAATATGAGCGTCGGCGCCAATTTTCTTTTTGAAATCGCCAAACTCGCCGCCGCGCGGCTCAAGGCCGGCTACGACATCGAGATTGTCGAGGCCCATCACCGGTTGAAAAAAGACGCGCCAAGCGGGACTGCTAAAAAAATCGCTGAGCTCATCGCGCGTGAACGGGACTGGGATCTGGGAGAGGTAGCCAAGTACG
>JAHFFL010000020.1 GCA_023247955.1 Candidatus Omnitrophota bacterium | reverse complement strand
ACTTGGCGACGCCAGCGCCATCTCCGGATGAATCATACCCGCGCCTTTCGCGATAGCCCCCACGCGGACTTTTCTTTTTCCGATCATGCACTCCAAAGCGATTTCTTTATTCACGCGGTCCGTCGTGAGTATCCCCGCGGCCGCAAACTCGCTCCCTTTGCGGCCGAGGCCCTTCACAAGCTCGGGGATGGCCGCGATGATCTTCCTGATCGGAAGCGGCTTGCCGATCACGCCGGTAGAGGCGACAAGCACGTCCCTTTTCTTCAGTTTGAGCATGCGGGCCACCGCGGCCGCCATCGCGCGCGAGTTCTCAAAACCGCTCTTGCCGGTCATGCAGTTGGCATTCCCGGAGTTCGCGATAATCGCCTGAGCCCGGTGGTCGCGCAGATGTTCCTTGTTGACCACGACGCAGGAGGCCTGCACTTTATTGGTCGTGAATACGCCGGCCGCGTGGCAGGGCCTCTCAGAGACAATCAGCGCGAGATCCCGCCGCTTTGATTTTTTAATCCCGCAAAAAAGGCCGTTGGCTTTAAAACCCAAAGGCGCCGTGACGCCCCCGTGAACCCTCTTCACGCCAGCCCCGCCGTTTCGTCAAAACCGCACATAATGTTCATGTTTTGCACCGCCTGGCCCGCGGCGCCTTTGCCGAGATTGTCAATTGCCGTCACGATCACCGCGAGACGTCTTTCCTCGTTTACCCGCAGCCCGATGTCGCAAAAATTCGTATGGACGACGTGCTTCAGTTCCGGCAAGGCGCCGCTCGGGTACACCTTGACAAACGGCTCCGTGGCATATTCTTTTTGATAAATCGAAAGAAGCTTCTCCGTGGTAAGCTCCTTTTTCAAGCGCACGTAAATGGTGCTCAAGATCCCGCGGTTCACCGGCAGCAGATGCGGGACAAACACCACCGCCACGCTCCGGCCCGAGATTCGCGAAAGCTCCTGATTGATCTCGGGGGCATGCGGGTGCTCGAAAAGCTTGTAGGCCTTAAAAGACTCATTCACCTCCGAAAAATTCAGCGACCTCTCGGCCTTACGCCCGGCGCCCGTGACTCCGCTTTTCGCGTCTATCGTCACGTCATCGCCTTCCCACAGGCGATGCCTCAGACCCGGCAACACGCCGAGGATCGCTCCGGTCGGGTAACAGCCCGGATTGGCGACTAAAATGGCCTTCTTGATTTTCTCCCGATAAACCTCAGGCAGGCCGTAAACCGCACGCTTTAAATTCGCCTGATCTTTGTGCTTCACTTTATAAAAAGTTTCGTAGACCTTCGCGTCCTTGAGCCGGTAGTCGGCGCTCACGTCCACCACTTTTTTTCCCGCCTTGAGAAAAGCGGGTGCCACCGACATCGACACCGTGTGAGGCAGCGAAAGAAAAATAAAATCGCAGCGGGCGGCCGCCTCTTCGAAAGAAAAGCTCTCACACTTCAAATCGACGCTGTTTTTCAGGTAGGGAAAAATCTCCTGGAGCTTCACGTCGCGGCTTTCTTTGCCCGAGGCGTAAGTCAACTCGACTTGAGGATGCCGGCAAAGCAAGCGCACCAATTCCTCGCCGGTATAACCGGTAGCGCCGACCACGCCGACTCTTAATTTTTTTGTCATCAGCATACCGCCTGTTTAACGTTCACGGGTCCTGCCGCCTGCGGGACTCTTCCGTGCTCGCCCGTAACTAACGTTCGGGCTGCGCGCGGAAGAGAACTCCCCTTCGGCGGCACCCATGAACGCTAAACAAAATTAAACTAAATGCTTGTCTTAGTGAAAACACATAGTATAGAGAGCTTTCTTCGTTATGTCAAAAAATAAAAAAGAAAGCCGAGCGTAACGCTCGGCTGTTCTTAGAGTTATGAGAATTTTTAAAATTTAACGTTTACTGGAAAATCACCCTATCTCTTGGAGAACTGGAATCTGCGCCGAGCGCCCTTGCGACCGTACTTCTTGCGCTCTTTCATGCGCGGGTCGCGGGTCAGGTAATCCCCGCGTCGCAGAAAAGTTTTTAAAGTCTCATCAAATTGGACAAGGGCCCTTGAAATCGCGTGCCGGATCGCGCCTGCCTGGCCGGCAAGCCCGCCGCCCTGCACGTTTGCGATCACGTCCACTTTGCCTTCGAGGCGCAATGCCTCGATCGGCTGGCGGGCGATCATCTGCAGCGTGGGCCTTCCGAAATACTCGGCCAGGCCTCTTTGGTTCACTTGTATTTTTCCAGTCCCCTTAAAAAGTTGGACTCGGGCCGTTGATTCTTTCCTCCGTCCCGTCGCCAGCCATTTTTCGGCCGGCACTTTAAGAAGCGTGCTTTTTTGAGAAACACCGGTTGCAGTCGTCATTTTTGCCCCGTTAAAACTTTTTTATTCCTGGCCTTGCTTTCTTTTTTGTTTGCCGCGCCGGTAGCCGTGAGTTGAGCTATGTGCGGATGCTCTTTCCCCGCGTACACAAGAAAATGCGTGATCATCCGTTTGCCGAGCCGTGACTTGGGCAACATGCCCTTGACCGCGTGCTTGAGCGGATGTGTCGGATCCGTCTGCATCACCCGTTCAAACGTCCGCTCTCTTTGACCGCTCGGGTATCCGGAGAAGTTTTTGTAAATCTTGGTTTTATTCTTGGTGCCGGTCACGATCACCTCGGCGGCGTTGATCACGATCACGCCATCACCGGTTTCCACGTGAGGCGTATAGTCGGTCTTGTTCTTTCCCATCAAAATGCGGGAAATGCGGCTGGCGAGGCGCCCCACCACCTGGCCCTTGGCGTCGATCACATGCCATTTCTTGTTTGGATAATCTTTTTTATTTGCAAAAAACGTAGACACAAAATCCTCTCTTTTTTGGAGGAGCGATACTATCACCCTGGGTTTATTACGTCAAGGAATTAATAGGAGTAAATAGCTTATTACGACGACCCTTCAATCAATCCGGATCCGGACAATACACCTCTCCCATCTGACTAAGCTGCGCCGGAATTCCTGCGCGGCAGTTAGCCACAATAGTGTTGTATGGGGTTCCTACAACCGATGAATCTGAGTTGCAGCAGATTGTGGCAAAAGATTCCCACCGGTTGTCGCTTCCTTTCACAAAAGACTTTACATAATAACCAGCCCTGCAACTCGCGTTTGAATACCGCCCCCCTTCGTTAATGTAGCAATCCGAAGTTCCTAAACGAATCCCTTGGTTTGCTGTCCACCGCGCGTTGCCTTGGTTATCAATAGCCGTGAGCACTTTTCCGGGCTGTGGTGAACCACCGGAAACAGTGAGCGCTTGAGTTTTCAGATTTTGGTAGTCCCCTTCGGGCGAAGGGACAAGACCGACGACTTTTTCGTCGGCGTAGGAGGGCTGCGAAAAACCTAGCAGAACCGCCAAAACCGTGAAGAATACCAGCTTTTTCATACTGCCCCCGTCTTTCTTAGCTTCTTAATTTAGAGATTTGCTTTCTTGATAATCCCCATGAGTAAGCTTACACCAGGAATCAGTGTTTATCAAGGCGGCTGGATCGGCCGAGAAGCTCTTGAGGGTTGATCTTGGCCATGAGAGCGGCCACCTGGGGGTCGCGGGTGAGCAGAGCGAATTTGGGGTGGGCGAGGATTTTTGAAAAATCCTGGGTCTTTGCGACTTCCTTGAACTCGGGGTCGTGGAAAAGCGCCTTGACCTTTGGGTGTGAAATAAATGCTTTAAAATCCTCATTTTGCATCAATCTCTGCATCATTTGAAACCGGCCCATCACGTCTTTCATTTGTCCGAACATTATTCCTCCATGGTGCTGATATCGCCTACCGGCAGTCCTTGGTCCCAGGCGCGCAGGACACGGCGCATGATTTTTCCTGACCGCGTCTTCGGCACTCTTTCGCAAAACTCGATTTCGCGGGGCGCGGCGTGCGCGGCCATGTTTTTTTTGACGAACTCGGCGATTTCTTTTTTGAGGTCTTCCGAAGGCGAAAAACCCGAACGCAGGCTGATAAACGCCTTGATGAGTTGCCCCCGCAGTTCGTCCGGCTTGCCGATCACGCCGGCCTCGGCCACCGCCGGATGCTGCACCAAAGCGCTCTCCACCTCAAACGGCCCCACCCGCTCGCCGGCCGTTTTGATCACGTCATCCGCGCGGCCGGCGAACCAGATAAATCCTTCTTTGTCCTTATAGCAAGTGTCGCCGCTCAGGTACCAGCCCTTCAAGCGGAAATATTCGTTGTATTTTCCTTTGTTGCCCCAGATTTCTTTCATCATCGAAGGCCACCCGGCCTTGACCACGAGATTCCCCAACGTATTTGGCGGCACTTCTTCCCCTTTATCATTCACGACAGTCGCGTAAGTGCCGGGGAACGGCCGTCCCGTCGCGCCGACCTTAAAATCAAGACTCCGGTAATTGCAGACGATTTGCATCCCCGTCTCCGTCATCCACCAGGTTTCGTGCGGCGGAATGCCCGTGACTTTCCACACCCACCTTAGCGCCTCAGGATTCAAGGGTTCTCCCACCGAGCAGATGTGCCGCAAGCTTTTCAGGTCGCAGCTTTTGGGGAGCGCCTCCCCTTTCGACATCAGCATCCGAAACGCCGTTGGGGCGCTGTACCACACCGTCACGCGGTATTTTTCTATGGTCTGGTACCACTGCTGCGCTGAAAAACGGCCGCCGAGCACGACGCTTGAAATGCCCAGCGTCCATGGCCCGTAGATCCCATAAGAAGTGCCTGTCACCCAGCCGGGGTCGGCTGTACACCAGTAAACATCGTCGTCCCTCAGATCGAGGGCCCATTTGGCGGTCTGGTAATGCCCAAGCATCGCGTACTGCCGGTGTAGCACCCCTTTCGAGCGTCCGGTAGAGCCCGAGGTGTAATGAATCACAAGCCCGTCATTGAGATTCAGCCAAACGGGCTCCAGCTCGCGCGATGCCTTTTGCATCTCTTCCGTATAAGAAATCAGACGCACCGAAGTCGGCAACGACGGCATCACCTCCCCGTCCCCTCCGACGAGACAAACCTCTTTCAGGCACGGCAGTTTTGAAAAAGGGATCCTTTCGAGGAGCTGCGAGGCCGTGATAATGGCTTTGGCCTCGCTGTTGGACAACCGGTCTTCAATCGCGGTCTCCATGAACGCCTCAAACAGCGGCACGGGAATCGCCCCGACGCGGTGAATCCCAAGAATAGAAATATAAAGCTCGGGGGTACGCGGAAGAAAAACGGCGACGCGGTCGCCTTTTCGGACACCCATTTTCTTTAAGACATTTCCGAAACGGCTGGACTCGTTTTTCAAATCGAGGAAGGTGTATTTCTCGTCCCGGCCTTGAGGATATCCGGCGCTCGGAGACGGGTCCCAATAAAAAAGCGCGACCTTGTTTTTTCGGGTGGAGGCGGCGTGGCGGTCTATCATTTCATGCACGATGTTCACTTTTTTCGTGCGGGACCAGTCAAACTCCTTTTCCACGGATTTCCAGCGGAAAGTCTTATAGGTTTTAAAATAATCCTTGAGGTTGGCGTCGATATGCTTGGGTTTTCTCACCCACTCGGAAGACTTCTGGACAAAACTGACGGCCCTTTTCATTTCACATGTCCACGAATTCGATTTTCGATGACTTAGGAAGAATTCCGTCGTCAAGGGCCGCCTTCTGAAGCGCGAGCAGCCCTTCTTTTCCCTTCTTCCCCATGTCCACGGTGTAATCGTTGACGTACATGCCGACAAATTCGTCGGCGGTGTCTTCCCCGATGCCGCGGCCAAACCTCATCGCGTACTTGAGCGCCTCTTGGCGATGCCTCAGCCCGTACTCGATGCTATCCCTCAAAAGCCGCGTCGTTTTCCGTAGGATGTCACGCCCGAGGTTTTTGCGTATCACGTCCACGCCGAGCGGTAAAGGCAATTTCGTCATTTCATAAAACCACTCGCCGAGGTCCGCTATTTTTTTGAAGCCGAGCTTCTCGTAGGTCAACTGTCCCTCGTGAATGATGAGCCCCGCGTCCACCTCGCCTTTTTTGACCGTCTCCAAAATCTTGTCGAACGGCACCACGACCGGCTCGAAATCCGGCAAAAAAAGCTTGAGCGCCAGGTACGCGGTCGTATGCAGGCCGGGCACGGCGATCTTTTTGCCCCGAAGCTCCTTGGAATACAGCGACTTCGTAGAAACCAAGACGGGGCCATAGTTGTCCCCGATGCTCGCGCCGCAGGGCATCAGCGCGTATTTACCGGCAACCTGAAAAAAAGCGAACGCGGAAACGGCGGTCACCTCAAGCTCCGCTTTAAAAGCGCGCTTGTTCAGCGACTCGATGTCTTCGATCACGTGCGAGAACGTGATGCCGTCGGTTCTTATTTTATCGTGCGCGATCGCGTAAAACATGAACGCGTCGTCGGGATCAGGGCTATGTCCGACCCGGATCTTGGCTTTGATAAGCGGCACTGTTTTCAGACCTTGAAATAATCGCGGACGGGTTTTTGAAAAAAGAGGAAGAGCAGTACGGCATTCATCAGGGTCCAGAACGGAAAGCCCAGAAGGCCGATGACGCTGGACGCCACCTGCACGTACCAGGTCCATTTCCTGCCTTTCAGCAGGCCACGCCCCACGATCAGCGAAGTAATCGCCATCGTCAGGCACAGCACAAAAAGCAACACAAAGAAAAACGTGAGCCCCGAAGAAAGATTAACCGAAGGAATGGAGTACTCGGAAAGCTGCCGGTTGATTTTTTCGGCGATGCCCATCGCATTTCCGAAAAAAATTCCGGCGACTGAGACGCCCGCCGCGAGAAACGCGAAAAAAGCGGCGATAAAATTGAGCACGGCCGTGAAAATCACCACACCCGGTGTCCGGGGAGTTTCTTGAGAAATTTCCGTCATGGATCCTCCTTGTGCGCCTTAAAATATTCCCGGTTCATTTTTGCGATAAAAGAAACGCTGATTTCTTTCGGACAGACCGCCTCGCACTCATACTGGTTGCTGCAGTTTCCAAATCCTTCTTTATCCATCCGGGCCACCATACCGGCCACGCGGCGTCCACGCTCCACCTGCCCCTGCGGCAGAGCGGCCAAGTGGGACACCTTCGCCGCGACAAAAAGCATCGCCGAGGCATTTTTGCAGGCGGCCACGCAAGCTCCGCAGCCGATACAGGCCGCTACGTCCATCGCGGTCTCCGCCTGTTCTTTTCCCACGGGAATCGCGTTGGCTTCAGGCACGCTCCCGGTGTTTACCGAGATAAAACCACCCGCTTGAATAATTCGGTCCAACGCGCTGCGGTCGGTCACGAGATCTTTGACCACCGGAAACGCCTTCACCCGCCACGGCTCAATCGTGATCGTGTCGCCGTCCTTAAAACGCCGCATCTGCAGTTGGCAAACTGCAGTCCCGCGGTCGGGGCCGTGGGGGATGCCGTTGATTACCAGCGAACACACCCCGCATATTCCTTCGCGGCAGTCCGAATCAAACGCGACCGGCTCTATCCCTTTTTTCTGCAGGTCCTCATTCACGACATCCAGCATCTCAAGAAAAGACAGGTGCTCGTTGATGCCCTTCGCCTCAATCTCGACAAGGCGTCCCTTATCGGCGGAATTTTTCTGGCGCCATATTTTAAGCTTTAGATCCATCTATTTGTAATGCCTCTCCGCCAAGGCGACATTTTCAAACACCAAGGGTTCCTTGTGAAGCACGGGCGGCGCGTCCGCCCGGTATTCCCAGGCCGCCACATAGGAAAAATTCGCGTCATCACGCTTGGCCTCGCCTTCGGCCGTCTGGTATTCCTCGCGAAAATGCCCGCCGCAGGATTCCTTGCGGTGCAGCGCGTCAAGACACAAAAGCTCGGCGAATTCCAGAAAATCCGCCACGCGGCCCGCGCGTTCAAGCGCCTGATTGAATTCCTCACCGCCCCCCAGCACATTCACGTCCCGCCAGAACTCCTCACGCAGTTCGGGAATTCTCGCGAGCGCTTTTTTCAGACCCTGTTCACTGCGCGACATCCCGCAACACCCCCAGACCAAGTCCCCGAGCTCTTTGTGAAAAGAGGTGGTGCTCCGTTTTCCCTTAACGGATAAAAGTTTCTTGGTTTTCGTCCGAACCTCTGCTTCGGCTTTTTTGAACTCGGCCACTCCAGCGTCGATCTTCCGCTCGGCGCCCCGGCCCGCCGCCAAATAATCGCCTATCGTATAAGGGAGAATGAAATAACCGTCCGCAAGCCCTTGCATCAAAGCGCTTGCGCCCAAGCGGTTCGCGCCGTGGTCTGAAAAATTGGCCTCGCCGAGAACAAAGAGGCCCGGCAGATTGCTCATCAAGTGATAATCGACCCAAAGCCCTCCCATCGTGTAATGCGCGGCCGGATAAATCCGCATCGGCGAGGCGTAGGGGCTTTCGCCGGTAATGCGCTCGTACATCTCAAATAAATTGCCGTAACGCTCGGCGATCACTTTTTTACCGAGCCGTCCAATGGCTTCGGAAAAATCCAGATACACGCCGCGGCCGGACTCGCCCACTCCGCGGCCCTCATCGCAGACTTCCTTGGCGCTCCGTGAAGCGATGTCGCGCGGCGCGAGATTGCCAAAACTGGGGTATTTCCTTTCAAGATAATAGTCCCTCTCGCTCTCCGGAATGTCTTCCGGCCGCCGGCTGTCCCCTTTTTTCTTGGGCACCCACACACGGCCGTCGTTACGCAGCGACTCGGACATCAGCGTCAGCTTGGACTGAAAGTCCCCGGACACCGGAATACAGGTCGGATGAATCTGCGTGAAGCAGGGATTGGCGAAAAAAGCGCCCTTTTTATAAGCACGGTAAATCGCGGTGACGTTGCAGCCAACTGCATTCGTCGAGAGATGAAAAACATTGGCATAGCCGCCGGTCGCGAGAACTATCGCGTCCGCCGCATACGACTGAATTCGACCGGTGATGAGATCTCTTGTGATTATCCCTTTGGCATGGCCGTCCACGACCACTAGATCAAGCATCTCGACGCGCGGAAACATATTCACGCGGCCCAGGCCGATTTGGCGCTCCAATGACTGATAGGCACCCAAGAGAAGCTGCTGGCCGGTTTGCCCGCGGGCGTAAAACGTGCGCGAGACCTGAGCGCCGCCGAACGAGCGGTTGGCGAGCGAACCGCCGTACTCCCGCGCAAACGGGACCCCTTGTGCCACGCACTGGTCAATGATCGCCGTGCTGATTTCAGCCAAGCGGTAAACGTTCGCCTCACGCGAACGAAAATCTCCGCCTTTGACCGTGTCATAAAAGAGCCGTTGGACGCTGTCGCCGTCGTTTTGGTAATTTTTGGCGGCATTGATCCCGCCCTGCGCCGCGATGCTGTGCGCACGCCGTGGACTGTCCTGAAAACAAAAACAGCTCACGCCGTAGCCCAGCTCCGCCAGGGAGGCCGCCGCCGAGGCACCCGCAAGACCGGATCCTACGACGAGGATTTCGTACTTGCGTTTATTGGCGGGGTTGACAAGCTTCAGCTCAGAACGGCGCTTCTCCCATTTTTTTTCGAGAGGGCCTGCGGGAATTTTTGCATCAAGTTCCATGGAATATTCCCTTACCCCAAAAAACCTAAAAGCACCGCGGTCGGGATCGAGGTGTTGCCGATAAAAATCGTAAGCGCCGTCAGACGCGCCAGTTTCTCAAACGCGGGCCGCGATTTTTCGTCACTGATGCCAAGCGACTGAAAAAGACTGGAGACGCCGTGGCTCAGGTGAAGACAGAGAAGCGCCATCGCGACAACATAAACCCCCGAGACGAAATAATCCTGAAAACTGCGGATCACCATCGAATACACGTCGTGCCGTCCTTTCGAATCCATCAAATGAAAAAACTGCGGGTGCGTCACGCCGAACGTAAAATTTAAAAGATGGTACACCAAAAACGCGAGAATGATAAACCCCGAGACCCTCATGGTCCGCGAAGCGTAAGTCGCCTGGACCGTATTCGGATAGACATAAGGAACGGGCCGCGCGGCTTTATTTTCCAACGCGAGCTTTATCGAGACGCCGACATGGAGAATGAGGGCGCCGAGCAGGAAGGCCCTCGCGGGCCAAAGAAGAAACGGCAGGTCTTGAAGGTGCTGGGCGTAGTCATTGAGCCGCTCCTGTCCCAAAAAGATTTGGAGATTCCCCAGCATGTGCGCGATCACGAAACCGAGAAGGAAAATCCCGGTCACCGCCATGAGGACTTTTTTTCCGACCGACGATTTCAAAAACTTAAGACACATGGTTTCCACTCAGCGACTGTGTCAGTCTACTTTATAGAAAAATTAGAGGCGAGTCAAACGAATTGGTCCGGCATCCGAGGGCTTTAAGCAAGCGGTTTGGCGGGAAATTTCCCCGCGAGGCAGCGGCGAAGCATTTCTTTGGTCTTTTCGTCAAAGTCGGTGCCGATCAGGTACTCCACGTAGCCGCGGTCTTTTTGGATAATCTCCCGGACCGTCAGCTTGCGGCCGTATTTGCCGAATACCGGGTAAAGCTCGCCGTTCCACCAGCGGAATTTCCGGTCGGCGTCAAAAAAATCGGTGAACGGCTCATAATCAAAATCAATCAGTTCCTCGAGGTAGCCGTCGCCCTTTCCGTATTTCCGGATCTGGGCGGAAAGGATCTCAAGCGCCGCCTCCGAATCGGCCAGCGCCGAATGCGCGTTGGAGAGCTCTTTTTGACAGTAGAATTTATACGCGGCCTTGAGGTCCCGCTTCTCGTGGATATGATAAATCTTCTGCGCATCGTAAACGGTGCGGTGCCGCCATTCGAGCCGGAGGCCGGCGTCAAATACTTCCCGCTCTAAGATCGGCAAATCAAAACGCTCGACGTTAAATCCGCCGAAGTCCGCCTCGCCGATAAAACCG
>JAHFFL010000179.1 GCA_023247955.1 Candidatus Omnitrophota bacterium | reverse complement strand
TTCTACTTCAACCGCGTGCACGGGAAGGATGCCGGAGCCGCCGCGGGGGTTTTCGGAATTCGCGAGCCGTTTATCGGCTTCGATCAGATTCTCAAAAATCGCCGAGCGCAAATGATGCAGATAAAGGCCGCCGAACACCCCGTGCCAATACGCGCAGTTGCACTGGGCCCGGTAAAGCGCGTCCCTTGCGCTTTCCCCTAAACCGTTTTTCAAATAACCTTTTTCGACGCGATTGCTTAAGCTCCACATGCGATCCCGCATGTAACGGCTTTCTGAATATTTGTCAAAAAAATTATAAAAACGGCCGCCCGACCATTCCATCATCTCGCTGTAGCTGGCGTGCGGCACGCGCACGGTCTTCTTCGGTTTAAAATCTTTTCTGAACCGGTCGAATGTGCTGAGATTGATCCCGTCGTCTTTCTCGAGAAGACCAAACCACCGGTCAAGCCATCCCCGCTCATACACCCAGGCCCAGGTGCCCGGCCAAAAACCGAATTTCTCAAGGTCATCGGCAAAGACAAAAACGTCCTCGGGGGCGGCCTTGATCCCGCGCACGCAAGCGGTCACGTCCTCGGGCTCTTTGAACGGGATCAGGTAGCGCAGTTCCTTCATCGACGCGAAAAGATCCACCGCCGCGCCGTTCGCCTTCGTCCGGTAATACCCCGTCACCGGCGGCCGCACGCGCGCTTTCGTCAAGTGGTAATCGTCCACAATCGTGTACTCGACGCGGGCTTTTTTAAGCAGACCCGCCAGGTGCGGGTCCCAAACGCGCTCCGTGAGCCACACCCCGCGCGGGGTCTCACCGTAAAGCATTTCAATCTTCCGCCTCATCTTCTCGATCTGCCCAAGCAAGTCACGCGGCGGGATCGCTCCGTAAATCGGCTCGTAGTACGCGCCGCCCAAAAACTCGATCTGGCCGCGCAAGGCGAGGCGGCGCGTCGCCTCGATAAACTCGGGTTTGTTCTTTTCGAGCCAGTCCATCAAGCTTCCCGAAAAATGGCAGACTACCGGGATTTTGGGATGCTTTTCCAAGACTTCAAAAAAGGGACGATAGCACTTTTCAAAGGCCTCGTCGAACACGTGATCGAAATTACCGACGGGCTGGTGGGCGTGAACGCAAAATATCAGGTTTTTTTTAACGGAGCCTCGCATACAGGGCTCTTTTTTTTCTCTCATCCATGGCGGCTCTTTTTTTCGAGGTATTCACGACATCGGCGATGACCTTGGAAAGCCGCCGGGGATTATGGCGGACCGTGTCCACACAGCTGACGACATTGGCTTCAACAACCGTGTAACCCAGGTTCCTTATTCGGGAGACGTCCATGGCTACCGGAAACGCCTCTTCGTCCGCGTATCTTTTCAAAAGAGCTTGCGGGATAGGGCCGGTGTTGACGAGCACGTGACTGAGGGCCTCCGGTCGAGAATGTTCCACAATCGCGTTGACATGATCAAATACGCTCAAGTGATCGGTTTCGTGCGGTTGCGTCATGACGTTGCAAACGTAAATCTTCGGGGCGTTTGAACGGGCCAGCGCGGCCGCGATTCCGTCCACCAGCAGATTGGGCAACAAGCTTGTGTAAAGACTTCCCGGCCCGATCACGACGGCGTCCGCGTTCTCGATGGCCTCCAGTGCGTCTTCGGTGGCGGCGCACAAAGAAGGCTTAAGATACAGGTGCTCGATGGGGCTGGCAACCTTTGAAATATTGCTTTCCCCCTCCGTCTGCGTCCCGTTCCGGTGTTGGGCGAGCAACGCCACTTTTTTCAGCGTTGACGGAATCACGCGGCCGCGTATCGCGAGGATCTTGCTCGATTCCCGGATCGCCTTTTCAAAGTCCCCCGTGACCTTGAGCATCGCAAGGATAAACAAATTCCCGAAATTATGTCCCTCGAGCTCTCCCGATTCCTGAAACCTGAACTGGAAAAGATCACTCATCATCGGCTCCGCGTCCGCGAGCGCCACCAGGCAATTGCGGATATCGCCGGGCGGGGGCATGTTGAATTGGTTTCTCAGGCGGCCGGAAGAGCCGCCGTCATCGGCGACCGTGACCACCGCGGTGATATTTGACGTGAATTCTTTAAGTCCATGCAAAAGCACCGAGAGGCCGGAGCCGCCGCCTATCGCTACGATTTTCGGACCGCGCTCGAGGTATCTTTTCTGGTACATGATATTCACCAGCTCGTTCTCTCTCTGCGGCAGGAGGACCGTCACGACGGACTTGATGATTTTCCGGACGCTTACGGCGACCATCACGGCCCCGATCAACACCACGATGCTTCCGCTCGTGCGCTGAATCTCGGTGATCGTCAGCACAAAACCCATCGAGCACAGGATAATTCCGAAGCAACACAAAAATACCCAGCGCTTGACCCGCATGCCGGGATACAACCATTTGAACATTCCCACGTTCTTTTTTTAACCTTCTTTCTTTACAATTTTCAGGCAGGTACTTCGATCAAAAAATTTTAAGGCCGCTTGGCATCCTCTTCGCGGATCAATTTGAGAATGGCCTTCTCATCGGTCATCTGCTTCAGGGTCTCTCTGAAAAATTTGTCCTTCAAAAGACGCGAAATGCGGGCCAGTCCCTTCAGGTGCGGGCCGGCGGAATCTTCGGGGGCAACTAGAAGAAAGAAGATATAGACGGGTTCGCCGTCCAGCGCGTCAAAATCCACGCCCTGATGGCAAATCCCGAACGCCGCGACAAGCCGCTTGAGCGCGTTGGTCTTGCCGTGCGGGATACC
>JAHFFL010000178.1 GCA_023247955.1 Candidatus Omnitrophota bacterium | reverse complement strand
TTTTCAGAGTCACACATATTCAATTATTGACTACCACTTGGTAATAGCATCTTAGGCGGAGAAAATTCGAGTGATCGTGAAAACCCATCAAGACCTGGAAATAACGTGGCTCGGGTAATATTCCTATCATAGAGGTTACTTCTGGCCTCAATTATTTTATCTCTATTAAATTCAAGTACCATTCTTACAATACTCCCATCATCCCATCCATCTAAGCTCCGAAGATTACCTTGAAATGTAAAATCAACATTCCCTGGGCATACAAATACACCATTTTGAAGAGATATGCGCTCAGTAAGCCTAAATGGATTGAAAGGACATGCGAATTGCTTAGCCTTTCTACTCATAAAGTAATCCTTAAATTTCTTTCGATCTGTGCAGGCATTGCTTACTGGGCCCTTAAAAAAATCTCTTACTTCTTGTTGGCCTCCGTTACAGTTGATTGTTTGCTCTATTGCCCAATTCGCATCAATTGCATATATTTCGAACTGCATCGAATCTTTTATACCGCGGGTATATTCAAGCGCAAAATACGCTGCAATATACGGAGAATATGTGAAATCAAGAAGGCGCGTCGGAGCTCCGTAATGCTGCATTATCGAAAACCATTCAAGATCATCGTCATCTTTGGGAGGATCTGACGAATATTGGTGGTACCGTCGCTTAAAATCTCGCAGTAGACTTTTTTCTGCCTCTCTCGGCTCTCTTAAATTAACTCGATAGTATTGGACTGCTCGTTCCAATGAAGACTGTAAAGGTTTCTCGTATGGATGCCCTCTAAATATCCATTTTTTACCATTGGGGGTTTTACACATTACATCTACGTGGTTACAAAACTTATCCCATTCTTCAAAGACAAGCTTAGTGTATTCGCTCATTTTATTTGCATAAGATCGCTAATAACCCTTCCGCCAACGCCTGGAAAACCATGATAGCTTCGTCTGGAAATCCCGCAGTCTCGGAACAACGGCCAGCCGAAGGTTTGAAGAAAAACGGATTTTGCCGCGGAAGTCATTTTATCAAATCCAGGGCTTTGTCGCCCCGCGCTCCCGCTCCCCGGCCTCTTGGGCCTTCCTGCCTGGGGATCTCGAATTTGAAGACGCTGCCCCCTCCCGGGTTCTCCTCCACCCAGATCCGGCCGCCGTGCTCGGCCACGATGTGGCGCGAGATCGAAAGGCCCAGCCCCACCCCCTCGACCCTCCGCTGGGTGTTCCGGACGAAAGGCTCAAAAATCCTTTCGCGGAAATCGGGCGGGACGCCGTCTCCTTTGTCGGCCACAAAAACCTCGTAGGCTTCGCCTTTCTCAACCGCGCCGAGAGTGATCGGCGCGTCTTCGGGAGAATACTTCTGGGCGTTTCTCAGAAGGTTCACGAGAACCTGCATGATCCGGTCCCGGTCGGCCGACTCCAGCCACCGGGGGGCCTCCGTCCTCTCGATCCGGATGCGGGAATCGCCGGACGCCTGCCCCGCGGCCTCGGCAGATTCCCGAAGAAGCGCGGTCAGATTCACCCGGCCGTAACGCATCGGGAGCTTGCCCTGTTCGATGAGCGAAATGTCCAAAAGATCGTTCACCATCCGCAGAAGCCGTTCGGTCTGGCGGAGCGACGCGGCGACGGCAGTCTTGGCCGGCTGGTCCAGGTGGCCGTGCAGCTCGTCGCGCAGCGCCTCGAGGTTTGCCCGAAGCGTGGCCAGCGGCGTCCCCGCTTCATGGGCCACGTTCCTCAAAAATGCCGTCTTCATCTCGCTGGCCCGCCGAAGTTCGGTGTTGGTGGCCCCAAGCTGGCGGATCAGATTGAGGATGAGCGCCCGTCCGAACACCATGCCGATGATCGCGGTGACCACGATGAAAATGACAAGCGCGCGAGAGAGGACGAACGCCTCGAAACCGAGCGTGTTCGAGACCAGATAAAAAAACGCCAGGAGCGGAATCACGCTCATGGCGGCGGTCGCGACCTGAAACTGCCTCAGAATGTAGTCCGGTTTTTCCGGGTCGGAAATTCTCGGCTTTTTTTTCTCAAGGAAACTGACGTTTTTCACCGCTCGCTCCCGTTCAACGCCGGCTCGTGACGCCGACACGGCGACACAACGCGCTCACCTTGCACTTCGAACACCAGGGGGACACCGGCCGGCACAGGTGCTGGCCGTAGGCCACGAGAATGTCGTTGTACCCGATCCAGTGCCGGCGCGGCAGCTTTTTTCTCAAAGCAAACTCCGTTTCGCGCGGATCCCGGGTCCGGATAAAGCCCAAACGGTTCGAGATGCGATGCACATGGATGTCGACGCAGATCCCCGGCTTGCCGAAACCCAGCGTCCGGACCAGATTGGCCGTTTTGCGCCCGACGCCCTTCAAGGTGAGGAGGTCCTCGATCTCGGAAGGGACCTTGCCTCCGAACCGGCCGAGAATGTCCCGGGCCGCGGCGTGAAGAACCCGGGCCTTGACGCGGTAAAAACCCACGGGATAAATGAGGCGCTCGAGTTTTTTCACCGGGAGGCGCAAAATTTCCCGAGGGGTCCGGGCCGCCTCAAAAAGCCGACCGCTCGCCCCGATCGTCGTCTCGTCCTTCGTCCGGAGGCTCAGGATGCAGGAGACGAGGACTTTGAACGGGTCGCGCCGGGTCCGGGCGATCAGGGTCACGACCGGAACCTTCAATTTCCGCGTTTCCCGCTTCAAAATCGCGATGACGCGATTCATCGCCGCAACGTCGCCTAAGTTCATTAATTAAAACTCAACTCGCGGATCCTTA
>JAHFFL010000177.1 GCA_023247955.1 Candidatus Omnitrophota bacterium | reverse complement strand
TGATCACGCATACGCTGCAAATCATGAAGCGTTTTGAGGCCAAGCGCGTCCCACTCGAGGTGGCGCTGGTCAAGCTCGCGTACCGCGCGCCGATGCAGGACATTTCAAAAATGCTCGAGCAGTTGAAAGACTTGGAAAAAAAAACTAAATTTGAGACGGCCGGCGCCCTGAGTTTCGCGCCCGCGTCGGCGCCCAGGACCGCTTCGGTCCCGCCTGTTGTCCGCCGCAGTGTCGCCAAAGAACCCGATGTCCTTGAGATCGAAGAACTGCCGGCCGAAGAGGTTCAGGTCAAAGAAATTCTCCAGGAAAACAGGGGAGTGTCGCTTGAAACCGTTTGGAATTCCTTGATCGGCGCGCTCAAAACCGAGAAAATGTCCGTTGCCTCCTATCTCGCGGAAGGGGAGCCGACGGGGTTGGTCAACGGTGTCGCCAAGATCTCTTTCCCCGAACGGCTTGATTTTCACCGCGAGACGCTTGAGGCGACTGAAAATAAAAAACTCATCGAAAAACACCTGGCCGTTTTTTTGGGGATGGACGTGCGCGTCGAGTTTGAGTCCGTCAAGGAAATCGTGAGCCGCGACGGCGGCCAGACACCGGCCCGGGGTCTGGAGGGCGCGCCTGCCGTGCCCGAGGGACTGATGAAGTCCGCGATGAATCTTTTCGGCGGCCGCATGGTCGGCCAGTAAAATAAATCATGTCTTATCCCGAATCGATGGTGCGTCTCATCGAGGAATTTTCCAAAATGCCCGGTGTGGGCGCAAGGACCGCCGAGCGCTTCGCGTTTTATATGCTTGGCGCGCCCCGGCAGGACGTCGAATCACTCGCTCAGCTTGTTCTCAAAGTCAAAGAAGGCATCCGCGCCTGCCAGGAGTGCTTTAACCTCAGCGAAGAGCCGCTCTGTCATATCTGCTCGGACCCCACGCGGGACCATTCGCTTCTCTGCGTGGTCCAGGAGCCCAAGGACATTATCGCGGTGGAAAAAGCCGGTGATTTTCAGGGTATTTATCATGTGCTGATGGGGGCGCTGTCACCGCTTGAAGGAATAGGTCCCAAAGACTTGAAGGTCAAAGAACTTTTGGCTCGCCTTAAGAAAAACCCTGTCCGGGAAGTCGTGCTGGGAACCACCTCAGATACCGAAGGGGACGCGACGGCGCTCTATCTCACTAAACAGCTTAAATCCCTTTCCGCCAAAGGCGGATCCGCCTCCGGCGGAAAAATAAAGGTCACGCGCATCGCGCACGGCGTGCCGGTGGGCAGTGCCCTCGAATTTGTGGATAAGGCCACGCTTTCCAG
Source organism: Candidatus Omnitrophota bacterium (assembly GCA_023247955.1). Classification (GTDB taxonomy): domain Bacteria; phylum Omnitrophota; class Gorgyraeia; order 2-02-FULL-51-18; family 2-02-FULL-51-18; genus JACPAX01. The sequence continues at coordinate 1,461 of JAHFFL010000177.1, read as the reverse complement.
GGCGTTCCGGCAAAGGCAGGAGGTATTATAGCCCTTGACCTTTGAGAGGGGGTTTGTTACGCTAACCGTAATTTCGCCAAATCAGGCACTTTATTTAAGGAGAAATCATGGGGATTATTGAGTCGATTAAAAAGGGTTTTGGGGTCGCTTCCGGGAGCATGGGGTTGGTGCTGGCTCTTTTTGTGTTTGGATTTATCTGGAACCTGATCAATGTTTTTGCGTTCAAAAACTCTGAAAACCCGTCGACTTCGCAGGCCATCGTGATGATTGTCACGGCTGTCGCGTTTATTCTCTTTACCATTTTCATGCAGGCGGGGTCTCTTGGCTATGTCCGTGACCGTGTAAAGTCCGGCACTGCGACCCTTTCGTCGTTCGCTTCTTCGGGCGGTAAATACTACTGGAGAGTCCTTTTAATCGGGCTTATCGTCGGGGCTGTCGCGGCCGTATTCATTCTTTTGGCGTCTCTGGCGCTGGCGCTGCTGGGCAAAGGGCCGCAGCAGGCCGCGGCAGTGGCGGGAGAAGCCGCCGCCACCGGAAACCCGGTGCTCAGCGCGCTGGCTATCGCTCTAGCTGCGACTCTCGTGATTGCGGGGGTCTACTTCATTCTTCTGATGTTTTTGGCGCCGTACATCGCGATCATTGAGGAGCGCAAGGCGATCGAATCCATCAAAAAGAGCGTCTCCACCGTGAAGGCCAATTTTTTGCGCATCCTCGGGCTTTTTGGTCTCCTGATTCTTATCGGTTTTGTGTTCGGCCTGGCGGTCGGGCTTCTTTTCGCGCTGGTCAATCTGGCCACGAAGGGCGGCACCGTCTCCGATGTGATCTTTGCGGCGCTCTCGAGCCTGGTGAATTCCTATCTGGGTCTTGTCGTCACGGGAGCTTTCATGAGTTTTTATCTGGGCCTTTCGTCCCAGTCCAACAATACCGTCGGCGCCTGACGCCTTAAGCAATAAGTCAGAGCGCCGTAAAAAGGGCACGTGCTTATCCCGTGCCCTTTCTTTTTTTAAGTGTGCTTCGCCGTCCGCGAACAAGAAAAGTTTTTCCAAGTCTGCCGAAGGCAGTCCGCCGCGCTTTTTGGCGGAAGCTCAGCAGTCAGGGAGCGGCTCGCAAGGTTTTATGTTTGAAAAGTTTATTCCCAAGTAGCTCAGCTGGTAGAGCGGCTCGCTGTGGCAACGCAGCTTCCGGGCGTAAGTCCGGTTGAAAAACAGGGTGAATTGCGGGAAGCCTAAAACCGAAAGGTCACGGTAATCCGCAGCCAAGTCCGCCAAGTTTTTTGGCGGGAAGGTTCAGAGACTATCCCGAAAGGGAGTACACGATTGTTTGAGTTTGATCGTGGAAGCCCCCTGGATCCAAACGCGATCTGAACCGTCATTTGGATCATGATATAGTCCACTCCGTGGCGAAAGTCATGGGTTTAGTGTAACGAGCATGTCGCAGGTTCGAGTCCTGCCTTGGGAGCCA
>JAHFFL010000019.1 GCA_023247955.1 Candidatus Omnitrophota bacterium | reverse complement strand
ACCAAATGAATTTTACTTCCAGAAACTCCCGAAGAGGCGTGGCGCTGACCATTGTCATTATCGTCATTATTATCGTGAGCATGCTGGTGGTTTACGCGCTTTCGTTCGGTTTCAACCAATCCAAAATAGCGAGCAATATGAGCGGAGGGGCCAGCCAGATCCAGAATTACTGGACGGCTCGCTCCGGTATCATTGACGCAAGCTGGAGAATACGACACAATGTCGTCGCGCTTGATTCGGGAACCCTTGGCAGCGGCAGTACCAGTTTCACAACTCCCAGTTTCGATCCGCCCGAGTATTACTTGGATTTGGAGACGCATCTCACGAAGCTCAAAAGTTCCGGCCGGCCTACCGCAAGCACTACCGCGCCCGTGACTACAGCGACTCGCGTCGCGCTTGTCAATATCGGTCCTGTCAACACCTCCGACTCCTCTTATCCGCGAGGCGTGCGTAAGATTGAATCCGCCGCCGCTTAAACCCAAATAATGCAGAAAAACGCCCGTCAGCTCGTTTTTTCTTCAGTCAATCTTTTTCTTAGTGTTATGGGAATGGCGCTTGCCGTAAAGCTGACCATGATTCATATGGCCCTGATGCGCGGTGAAGTCACGGGTGGCGCCGCTTGCGGTGCGGCTGGCGGATTGCTCGATTGCCGAGCGGTGGCTGTGAGCCACTGGGCGGTGTTCCTGGGTTTTCCTTTGGCCGTCTGGGGTATTTTGGGGTACGTGGCCGCTTTACTGCTCTCGATTATTTCCTTGCAGTTCAAAGCGTGTAGAGAACACGCGCTTCTAGCCCTGACGGTACTCGCTACTTTTTGCGTGGCGGTTGATTTTTATTTGTTATTTATCCTCTGGCACGAAGTGCACCGCTGGTGTGTTTTATGCTTTGTCACTTACGCGGTAAATCTCGCTTTGCTCGTGAGCACCGCGTCCGCTCTTGGAAAATCGCCCCAAGAGTGCCTGAAATTATTGCCCGAGACTCTGGGGGCGTTTATCCCCGGTCCCGAAAAACCAGTCGCATGGTTTTTCTTCGGGGTCATGCTCGTGAGCGTCCTGGGTCTGGGGACGCTCCATCTTCTGTTTTCGCAGTTCAATCAGAGAGAGCTGAGGAAACAGATCACTGCTTTTGTCGAGAAAACGCCCCCCGTCGAGGTAAACATCGGGGATTCGCCGACCAAAGGCGCCAAGGACCCTGCGCTGCGTGTTGTCGAATTCAGCGATTTTTTGTGTCCCGCCTGTCAAAAGGCGACGCGTTTTAATGAAGTCTTGCTGGGGGCTTATTCGGGCAGCGTCTCGTTGACCTTCAAGCATTTTCCGCTGAGCGCGGATTGCAACCCGGGAGTCCAGGGAAATGTGCACCCGCAGTCCTGTCAGGTCTCGGAAGCGGCGGCCTGTGTCGGAGAGCAGGGGAAATTCTGGGAATTTCACGACAGGGTCTATCAAAAAGGCCCCGATTATCAGACGGTGGACATTTTAAGGGACGTCGGGATTCTCGGGCTTGACCCGCAAAAGTTTGAATCGTGTTTGGAGAGCGGCCGAGGAAAGGATAGGGTGAGAGGCGACGCTGAAGAAGGCAAACGGCTGGGGATCCATCAGACCCCGACCTATCTCTTGAACGGCATTTATGTCGAAGGCACGATGACACCGCCCGTTTTCGAGGCCTTTTTTCAGGCGATCCAAGACAAAGACAGGAAAAACCGTAAAAGTCAGTCGCAGAAAACCTGAGCGCGCAAATAATGATTGCAAATTTCGACGATATCTTATAGATTAGTCTTATACTTCTGGCGTAAATTGTTAGTTTTAAGTTAGTTTTGATTAATGCATAAAAAGAGACAGTATGCAAAATAATCGTATTTGGATTCTGTTTACGGCGGTGATCCTGATTGCGGGGATGGGGCTTTTCTTGCTTTACGGCTCCCGCGAATCCGAGCGTAATCTCCGTCTCCAGAAAGAGCTTGAGCTGAACAGCAAAAACGCGGAACTCGCGCAGATACAGGCCAAGTTTGTTTCACTCACTCAAGAAAAGAAAGACCTCGAAGAGTCGCTTAACTCTAAAATCAACGCTCTGAACGCCATGGTCAAAGACTATGATGAGAATATCAAGGCCCAAACCCAAAAGACCCAGTCCGTAGCTTCTGAGAATCAAAGTCTTGCCAATCAAAACGAAAAATTACAGAGAAAACTCGAAGACCTGAGCCGCAAGATCAAAGACTTGCAAGATGAAAAGCTTCGGTTGCAGGACCAGATAAACCGTTCAACGAGGCGAGGCCGTCAAGGGGAGGATCAGGAAGAGGATTTGTCAGCGGGGGAGACAGGCGACGAAGAGATGGAGAACGCTCGCCCGGCCGGTTATCCCGCGGAGACCGTGCGTCTCGGAAATATCGTGATTCAGCAGTCCTCCGGGAACGCCGCCTCCGTCCAGAACGTGAACAAGCTTTACGGTTTTCTTGTCGTGAATGCGGGCTCGTATGACGGCCTGGCCAAGGATTCGGTGATCAATATCGTCCGCAACAACAAAGTCATCGGAAAAGCCGTGATTGAAAAAGCGAAGCCCAACATGTCCGCCGCGGTGATCTTGCCCGAATGGACTCGGCAGGAAATCAGGATCGGCGATCTCGTCAGCATCGCTTAAGTTTCCCTCCCCCCGTCACCGTCCCGCCGCGCGGGCATTATTACCGCAACTGAAAGAAGCGTTATTTTATTATGGTTCAAAAATATGTTTTAAAGGGCGCTCCCGCCCCACCGCTCGATTTAAAGGTTGGTTATAAAAACGCGTTGAATGAGTCGCAGTTCGCCGTCGTGACGCAAGCGGACGGAGCGTGTCTGGTGCTTGCGGGGGCGGGCAGCGGAAAGACGCGCACGCTGATTTACCGCGTGGCCTATCTTCTGGAAAAAGGCGTCCGCCCCGAGGAGATTCTTCTCGTCACGTTCACCAACAAAGCCGCCCAGGAAATGCGAGGCCGCGTCGAGAGCCTGCTCCAGACCAAGGCGAAGGGGCTCTGGTGTGGCACCTTCCATCATATTGGCCACCGCATCCTGCGGCGCTGGGCGCGCGAGGCGGGTTTAAAAGAGCATTTCGGGATCTTGGATGAGGAAGACAGCCGGGATCTGATCAAGACTTGCATCAAGGCCCTGCCCAAAGGGCCCTCGGATGCGCGTCTTCCGAAGCCAGGCGTAGTTCAGTCCATCCTTAGTTTTTCAGTGAACGCCGGCAAAACCATCGCGGAGGTCGTCGCCAAGAACTACCCTTATTTCGCGGGCTTTATCGGAGAATTTGAAAAGATCAAACAGGGGTATGAGGAGAGAAAAAAACGGACGGGCCACCTGGACTACGACGATTTATTGTTTCAATGGATGGGGCTTCTGAAGTCCTCCGAGAGTGTCCGGCGGACCTTGACCGAACAGTTCAGGTACTGCCTGGTCGATGAGTACCAGGACACAAACCGTTTGCAACATGAACTCATGGGTATTTTATCGTGCCGTCACCGCAATATTCTTGTCGTCGGGGATGACGCGCAGTCGATTTATTCTTTCCGCGCCGCGGAGGTGAGGAATATCCTGGATTTTCCCGAGAAATACGAACACTCAAAAATTTTCAAGCTTGAAACCAACTACCGGTCTACCAAGGCCATTTTGGAATTAGCCAACGAGAGTATCCGCCATAATATCCACCAATTTCCAAAGACGCTTCACAACGTCCGACCCGGCGGGGCACGGCCTCAATTGGCGCGGGTCAGAGACATGCGCCAGCAGGCCGATTTTATCGCGCAGCGGATTTCAGAGATGAACGAGGCTGGGGTCGGGCTATCGGAAATAGCCGTGCTTTTCCGGGCGCATTATCAGGCCGCGGAGCTCGAGCTTGAGCTGGCGAGGCGGGGGATCCCGTACCTGGTACGCGGCGGAATACGGTTTTTTGAGCAGGCGCACGTGAAGGATGCGCTGGCCTATTTGAGAATAGCCGCCAATCCCCTGGATGAACTGGCGTGGACCCGCGCGTTGACGCTTCAACCGGGCATCGGAGCCACCTATGCGGAAAAAATATTTGAAAGCGCCGGCAAAGAAAAGGGAGGCTTCGAGAAAGTATTTTCGCACGATTTTGGCGCCTATTTTTCGCCCAAGATCAGAGAGGGGCTCGGTGTTTTCAAGAGGACGATGAAAGCCCTTTTAAAAGAAGAGGTCAATGGCCATCCGGATTTGATGCTGGAAGCGGTGCTCGAGAACGGTTACAACAAACAGGTGTTGGTCAGTTTTGATAACGCACAGGAGCGCCTGGAGGATTTAAGACAGCTTGTCAATTTTGCGCACACCTACAAAAACCTCAGGGATTTTCTCGCCGATGTCACGTTAAGAGAAGGGTTCCGCGGAGAGTCTCTCCTGGAAACCCGTTTGCTTGAAAAGGATGTCGAGGAACTCGTGCTTTCTACGATTCACCAGGCCAAGGGACTCGAGTGGCACGCCGTGTTTGTGATCAGCATTTCCGAGGGACAGTTTCCTCACGCCAAGTCCATGGAAGATGAGGATCAGCTTGAGGAAGAGCGGCGCCTTTTTTATGTGGCGGCCACACGGGCCAAGGAAGAACTGATTTTGGTTCACCCGATGACCCGTTACGATTATAGTGTAGGGACCGTCATTAACCGGCCCTCTCTCTTTGTGGAGGAGCTTTCCAAGCGCGTGCTTGAAGAAGTGGAAGTGGAAGAGAGCGAGGAAGAAGAGACGATCTACCTGGATTAAGCCTACAGGTGAAAACGGTTGATTCCCAAGAAAGGGATCAAGAATGAGTTTGAATCGTAAAGGCGCGCTCGCGACTGTTTTTTTGGTCGTGGTGATTGATCTGATGGGTTTCGGCATTGTGTTGCCGCTGCTGCCTTTTTACGCCTCCGAATTTCACGTCTCGGCGGTGGGTATCGGGCTTCTCTACAGCATTTATTCACTTGCCCAGCTTATCTTTTCGCCGGTATGGGGACGCCTGTCCGACAAGGTGGGCCGCCGGCCTGTCATGCTGCTCAGCACTTTTGGCGCCGCGATGGCGTATCTCTTGTTCGCTTTCTCCCATTCTTTTGCGATGCTCTTTGCCTCCCGCCTGATCGCGGGCTTGATGGGCGGCAATGTGTCCACTGCCCAGGCGTACGTGGCGGATGTCACGGATGCCAAGGAACGGACCAAAGGCATGGGCTTGATCGGCGCCGCTTTCGGAATCGGATTTGTATTGGGTCCGGCCATCGCGACGTTTTTGATCCATTCCTCGATACAGCAAGGCCTGGTGCGGCTGAACCTTCCGGTCTTGACCGCGCTATTCGCGCGCAGTCCCTACGCGATTCCGGGAATTTTTGCGGCGCTGCTCTCTCTTTTGAGTTTTATCTTCGTGCTTACTCTTTTGCCGGAGACGGCACCCGTTTTCACGGGCCATGGTTCGGCAAGTGTCGAGCGGCCGGGTCTTTTTAGCCAAAGGTTTTGGGCTGGTGTTCGGGCAAAATCCACCGGATCCAAGGGGCAGCTGTTGCCGACCCTACTGCTCAGTCTTTTTTTAATCTCCGTCGGGCATTCGACGCTTTACAGCGCGTTCCCGCTTTTTTGCAAGCGAAAACTCAACTTGCCGCCGGATGCGGTAGGGCTTTTGTTTACAGTCATGGGAATCATCGCGGTCTTGATTCAGGGCGGTTTTATCCGCGTGCTGCAAAAAAGGATAGCGGAGCGGCGTCTTTACATCGCCGGCTGTATTTTGATGACACTCGGCCTTTTTTTGATCCCGTTTGCGAGGTCGGAAAAGGGGCTCATCGTTTACCTCGCGGTGATGGCCGTTGGGGCGAGCTTAAACGGCCCGACCCTGAACAGTCTTATCTCCCAGCAGGCGGAGCCGTCGGAGATCGGCAGTTTTATGGGTATTTCTCAGGGGATGGCGGCCTTGGGGAGAGTGGTCGGGCCGACCTGGGGAGGGATTTTATTCGGGCTGTCCTATTGGGCACCCTTTTTGGCGACCGCGGGGCTTGTGTTTCTTACGGTTTTTTTGGCTTTCAGGATCAAATCCGCGAAGACCTGATTGACTGCTTAGAGGGATTACTGACCTTCGCATAAGTTATAGGAATTTTGGCCGTGACGATTTTGGAACGAGACAAGGAGATGAGGAGGAGGCATAGTGGTAACTCTGCCGACGACGAACGACGCCGTCGCAGTCCAAAATCGTCCGGCCCCGAAGGGGAAGGCCGAATTTGGTCATCTGCTGCGTTGCTCCTCCTTGGCGTAGTTAACACTATGCCGCGTCGTCGCGCCTTGCATATGACCAAATTCAGCTCTTCCAAATATTCCTATAACTTATGCGAAGGTCAGTAAATTCTTTGGAAACGAATCCGAACAGCGGAAGAAAACTATTTTTCGGTCTTTTTATCTTTCCGCTTTTGATCACCGTAGGGATGGCGGTTTTACTTTGCGGCGCTGTGCTTTTGACTACCGAACGGGAAACGCCGGAGACGCTGATCGCCGCGATCAAGAGCGGCTCACCGGGCAAGCGCTGGCAAAAGGCGTTTGAGCTTTCCAATGAGCTCAACCGTTCTAAAAATAGTCTGCGAAGCCAATCCCTTCTCAGCGAAATGGCGTATATTCTTCGCGACGGCGACCATTATGACACAAAAACCAGAAGCTACATGGCGGTTGCGCTGGCCCATTTTAGGGGCGACAAGGGAGCTGTTGATGCTTTGAGGACGGCGTTACGGGACACGAATGACGAGATCAAACTTTATGCGTTGTGGTCCTTGGGGCAGCTCGGTGCGCGCTCGGCCTCTGCAGAGATCATTCCTTTCTTAAATTCCGAAGATTCCAACCTTAAAGAAATGAGCGCTTACGTGCTCGGTGCTCTGGGAGATACGAGCGCCGTTCCCGGTCTTTTAGCTCTTCTGCGCGAGCCCTCCGCCAATATTCGTTGGAACGCCGCGTTGAGTCTGGCGCGTCTGGGGGACGGTTCGGGCGCTTCGGTTCTCATGGAAATGCTGGACCGCAGGGCGCTGGCACAGCTTGGGATATCCGGCCAGCAGGCGGAAGAGATGATGATCAACGCGACCAAAGGTTTGGCCTTGATTAGAAACGAAGAGTCGATTAGAATTCTTAAAGGTTTAGCGCAGGACGATGAGAGTCTAAAGGTGAGGCAAGCAGCGATGAACGCCCTTCAATACCGCGAGACGCAAGAGGCCTGACGGATGGCAGATGCACCGCTTACCCCGGAATCCCCGGCGGTCCCGTCCGCCCCGTTGTCCCCGGCTCCGATAAAACCGGTTGCTCCCGCGGCTTCCCCGATATCCTTAGGGGGAGAAAAAATGGACCGGCGTCGTTTTCTGTCCTGGTTTGGTATTTCCTGGGTGGCGTTTGCCGCCGCAACCACCGGGGCCTTGTCGATTGTACTGCGTTATCTTTTTCCGAATGTCCTGTTTGAGCCGCCCACCTCGTTCAAGGCGGGATTTCCCAGCGATTATGAAGTCGGAGTGGTCGATGAACGTTGGAAGGAAAAGTATGGCGCATGGATAATCCGCACCGCTGAGGGGATTTATGCGCTGGCCACGATTTGCACGCATCTGGGATGCACGCCAAACTGGCTTTCTACTGAAAATAAATTCAAATGCCCCTGCCACGGCAGCGGTTTTTACAAAACGGGCATCAACTTCGAAGGACCGGCCCCCCGGCCCCTGGAGAGATACCGGATCTCTTTGGCGGAAGACGGCCAAATTCTCGTGGATAAAAGTAAAAAGTTTCAACAGGAAAAAGGGGAATGGAATAATTCGGAGTCGTTTTTGAGTCTTTAACAGGGAAATCCGCGGAGAAATAAATGCCAGAGCCAGAAAAAAAACCCAGGTTTGATCTCGGAAAATTCATCATCGAGTCCCAGATTTACAAGTCGATGTTCCGCCACGGTTACTCGACCTCGGATCGTGACCGCGCGCTTTCGGTGATGACGAACGTGTTCTTTCACCTGCATCCGGTGAAGGTCAGGAAATCGGGGGCCCGTTTCGGTTTTACCTGGTGCGCCGGCGGCCTGTCATTTTTTGTTTTTTTGACGCTGGTGGTCAGCGGGATACTGCTGATGTTTTATTACCGCCCCACGGTGGAATACGCCTACAACGACATTGTGGCGCTTCGTGAACACGTGCCGTTCGGGATCATGCGGGAGCTGCACCGCTGGGGCGCGCACGCGATGATCATCACGGTTTGGCTCCACATGTTCCGCGTGTTCATGACCGGCTCGTACAAGCCGCCGCGCGAGTTCAATTGGGTGATCGGCGTGATCCTGCTTGTCCTCACGATGCTCTTGAGTTTTACGGGCTATCTTTTGCCGTGGGACCAGCTGGCGATGTGGGCGATCACGGTGGGAAGCAACATGGCGAGGGCCACGCCTTTTTTGGGGCATGAGGGGCCCGGCGCCGCGCTGCTTTCCATCGGGGACATTCAACTGGTCCATTCGGGTAGTGACGTGCGTTTTGCGCTGCTGGGGGGCCGCTTCGTGGGCGCGGGGGCGCTTCTGCGTTTTTATATCCTGCACTGCGTGGCCATTCCCACGGTGGCCGTGATGTTGATGTCAGTGCATTTCTGGAGGATACGCAAAGACGGCGGAATCAGCGGGCCGCTTTAACTTTAAAAGGTCGCGATGATCGGGGCATTCAAAAATTTCATCAACTCCATTTCTTCGCCGGTGACTATTTTCACGGGGGCGGTGGCGGGTTTTTTTCTTTTTGTCAAATTTCCCCGCCAGGCTACTTCGCCCAAGGTCAGTCTGGCATTGCTGGCGGTGGTATTGCTTTTTTTCGGTATCGGGCTTACCGACGAGCATTTTAGAAGCATCGTCACGACCCCGGATAATGTCCCTATCGTGGGGATGCTCTTTGTATTCGGCTATTTCACGTGGTACGCGATGCGAAAAGCGGTGGTCAATGATAGGCGCATCGAAAGAGGGGAGCCGACGATTGAAAAGCTCGAGACCGATGAGAAGGTCCTTGTTTTCCCTTACCTTATTTTTATCGAGTTTGTGATCGCGCTTGCCTACGCCGTAGGGCTGGTTCTCTGGTCGATCTTTTTAAAGGCGCCGCTTGAAGAACCCGCGAACCCCACGGTTTCACCCAATCCCAGCAAGGCCCCCTGGTACTTTCTGGGTTTGCAAGAGATGCTCGTGTATTTTGATCCCTGGATCGCCGGGGTGGTGCTGCCGACGCTGATCATCATCGGCCTGTGTGCCATCCCTTATCTCGACCGGGATTCTTCCACCTCCGGCTATTATTCTTTTAAGGGCCGCAAAGCGGTCATTTCCGTGTACCTGTTCGGTTTTTGGATCTTATGGATACTCCTGATCAACGTGGGGACTTTTCTCAGGGGCCCGAACTGGAACTTTTTCGGGCCGTTTGAGGTGTGGGATGTGCACAAGGTGGTGCCGCTTGTGAATGTCAACCTGTCGGATTTGATTTTTATTAAAGGGTTGAGTCTGGGGCTGCCGAAACAGTGGTTTATCCGGGAAGCGCCGGGTATTCTGCTGGTGCTGTTTTATCTCGCCGTTCCTCCGGCTATTTTAGCGAAGACCCTTTTCAAAGATGTCTATAAAAAACTCGGTCCGGCACGCTATGGGTTTCTGGTGATGCTGCTGCTTCTGATGTGCGCACTGCCGATCAAGATGTACTTGCGATGGACGTTTAATCTGAAGTACCTCATCGCGATCCCCGAGTTTTTCTTCAATATTTAATCCCCATGGCCAAAAAATCCCCCATTCTCTACAGCGTCTCCAAGACCTTCATCTGGTTTGCGGTCGTGAGCCTTGTCCTTACCGGAAGTCTCGCGGCCATTGTGTGGCTTGACCATGCGAGAGAATGGAAGGATTGGCAGAAAAAATTTGCGGCGCTGAAGCTTGAAAAAATAAAAGTGGAACTCAAAGAAGCGGAACAAAAAATTGACAAGAATAAACTGGGCGCCTTGGGCGAGCAGATCAAGAAGGCGGAAGGGGATTTCAGGGCCCATCAGAAAGATTACGATGCCCTGAAAAAGGAAATCGGATCGCTCGGCGCGCGGGCGGTCAAGGCCGGGGCCGCTTATCAAGACCTCAAGCAGTACCAGGACTCTTACAAATATTATCTCGAGGAGGCGCGGCTCCATCACGATCAAAAGGCCGCCGAATACCAGGCCAAATGGGATGCCTTGGATCCCCGGATCAAAAAGGCCAAGACCGATCTGGAGCTGCTTGAGGCCCAACAGGAAGCGAAGGAAAAGGAGTCCAGGTCCCTCCTTTCAAGGGAGCAGGAGCTTCAAAAAGAACTGGACAAGGTCCTCGAGGAAGAAAAGCGCCTTCAAAAGCGCCTCGAAACCCTTAAGCCGAGCATCGCGAAAGAAGTGCTGAATGCGCCGATGGTCGATTTTATGGCGCCGACTTTGCAGGTGCACCAGATCGTGCTGGACAGTTTGTATGACGATTACCACTTTGTGAAAGTCCAGAAGGTCGATCGCTGCGTCACCTGTCATTTGGGCATAGACCAGAAAGGCCTTGAGAACGCGCCGCAGCCCTTTACGACGCATCCCAAACTCGAGCTTTATCTCGGAAGCGCTTCGCCGCATCCCGTGGAAAAATTCGGCTGTACCGTATGCCATGGAGGTAACGGGCATTCGGTTGGCTTCACGGATAGCGCGCACACGCCCAAGAGCGAAGAGCAAAAAAAGGACTGGGAGAAAAAGCACCGCTGGCATGAACTCGAGAAATGGGAGTCCAAGATGCTTCCTTCGACGCATATCCAGGCGGCATGCGCCAAATGCCACCAGCAGGTAGTGGAAGTGCCTCGGGCGGACAAACTGAACCGGGGGCGCCGGCTGGCCAGGACCTTGGGGTGTGTGAATTGCCATAAGATTTCGGGCTTTGAGAACGCGTGGAAGGCCGGGT
>JAHFFL010000176.1 GCA_023247955.1 Candidatus Omnitrophota bacterium | reverse complement strand
GGCCAAAAAATTCGGCATCAAATCCATTATCCAACCGGGCGGTTCCATCCAGGACGAGGAAGTCATCAAGGCCTGCGACCGCGCGAAGATCAGCATGGTGTTCACGGGTGTCCGCCATTTTAGACACTAACACGAGGTGTCACCCGTTCGCTCGTGTGACAGTGTCCCCGGCGAAGCATTGTCCCTCGCGCGACGTTGCGGAGGCGAGCACCATGGATCACGAGTTTCTTCTAAACACCGCGCAGCCGGAGCATCGAGCACGATTTTCCTCGGAGGGGAAAATCGGGCGGTCGTGCGAGGGATGATGATTCGCCGGCAAAGTGGGGGACGGAGGAGGCCTGGAATTGGTCTACAGGCGAATGCCGGACTTGGAAACGATGTCCGGGATCAGCTCTTCCCAGCCGATGGCCATCAGATGAACGCCTTGTACCAGAGGCCTCACCTGTCCGATAATCTCGCAGGCAATTTGCGCGCATTCTCGCTTGGCGTCGGACGCCTTTTCAAGACGCCCCATCATCGGCTCGGGAATAAAAATACCGGGAATTTTTTCATTCATGAAGCGCGCCATCTTCAGGGACTTGAGAAGGATAATGCCGGCCAGCACCGGGACCCGGAAACCTTCCTTTTGGTAACGCTCCATAAACTTTTGAAAACGCGAGAGCTCAAAAACACCCTGCGTCTGAAAAAACTCAGCGCCCTTCTCTATTTTTTTTCTCGTCTTGGAAATCTCCGTGTCGATGTCCTCGACGCAGGGGTTTAGCGCCGCGCCGATCGCGAAATGCGGGGCCCCCTCCAGCGCATGATCGGTCATATCGACGCCGCTCTCCAGCTTTTTGATCGTGGCCATGAGCTCCGCGGCATCAACGTCGAAGACGGGCTTAGCCGCCGGATGGTCTCCGATCTGTATCGGGTCGCCGGTCAGCACAAGCAGGTTCTCGATCCCAAGCGCCGACGCCGAGAGCAGGTCGGACTGCAGCGCGATGCGGTTGCGGTCACGGCAGGTGATCTGCATGATCGGCTCAATTCCAAAATCTTTTAAAAGACGGCAAGCGCCGAGCGAGCTCATCTTCATCAGCGCGCTTTGGCCGTCGGTCACGTTGGCCGCGTCCACGCGCCCTTTGAGATAGGCGGCCTGCTTTAAAAATATGTCGAGCGAACAGCCCTTGGGCGGCCCGAGCTCGGCGGTCACCACGAATTTCCTTTGAGAAGCCAGCTCAATGATTTCCATTGCGTCTGCACTCCAATTCGTGAAGCCGGAACAGGTTCTCGATCAACATCACATTCGTCAGCGGCCCCACGCCGCCGGGCACCGGGCTGATAAAAGCGGCGTGCTTGCGCGCAACCTCAAACTCGACATCCCCAACAATCCGCCCTTCCACGACGTTCTCTCCCACGTCGATCACGACAGCACCGGGCCTGATCCAGTCCCCTTGAATTAAACACGGTTTTCCGACAGCCGCGACTACGATATCCGCGTCACGGACACAACCCTCCAAGTCTCGTGTCTCCACATGGCAAACGGTGACCGTCGCCATCTTGTCCATCAAAAGGACGGCGGTCGGCTTCCCGACGATATCGCTGTGGCCCACCACCACGGCCTTTAGGCCATTCAAGCGGCGCCCGGAGGCCTCGATAAGCGCCATCACCGCGTTCGCGGTCGGTGAAAAAACACCGCGGTGGCTTTTGAGAAAGGTGCGCCCTTCCACGTCCTTGCGCGTATCCAGCGCGTCTAGGATATTTGCCGCATCTAATGTTTTGGGAAGCGGCGAAAAAATCATGATGCCCGTCACGCCGGGGCTGGAATTGAGGCCCAAGATTTTACGGATGACCTCGCGCTCCGGCGTACCGACTTCGAGCGCATGACACTCCAGATGGATTCCGGCTTGATCAAAGAGTCCTTTCAAATGCTTGGCATAGAGCTCGATGGCTTTGGATTCGCCAACCTGCAGCGTAGCGAGCGTCAGCCCGCCGTGAAGCGCGCGGATTTTCTCCGTGATCGCCTGAAGGCGCTTGCGGGCCAGTTCCGAACCGCTAAGAATTTGAGAAATCATATCGTTTGAGCCGCCGTTCCATAACACCCAGCTTTTGGTTGACCTGCCGGACATACCCCGCGTCCTTGATTCTCCTCAAGTTGACCTCGCTATTGAGCCGCGCCGATTGAAATGCCGCTCGGCACAAAATCGCAGACTCCACAAGGTCGCTCATCAGCCAGGCGCTTGTCCATTTCTTCTCTCGAAGCATGTGGGGCGCAAGATCGGACAACACACGGCTCATCTTGAGAGGTACCTCGGCCCCCTGTTTCAAAGCTCGCTGCCATAGCTCGCCTTTTTCTTTCTTTTTATACAATTGATTAATCTTCTCAAACGCCGCCGCGTCTTCACGCATCAAGCGAAGAAGCATCTCCCTGGAAGTATCAATGGACCGAAGCAGCGCCAAAGCTCCGTTTGTGTTTTGTTTTCCCGTCCTCTTGCGGTTGATCCGGACAGTCATGCCCAAAAGCGAAGCGGCCATCGCTCCGGTCACTGCAGCGGCGGCGCCTCCGCCCGGCGCGCCCTTTTCCGAGGCCAATTCAGCTAAAAAGATTTGAAGACTTTGCTTGGAATAATCCGCCATTAAAACAACCCTCTCGCCTCGCCGTCGTCACCCAAGTCCATTCCCTCCAGCATCGGCTTTTCCGGCAGGCCTGGCATCAGCATCATCTTGCCGGCCAGCGCGACAAGAAATCCCGCGCCCGTGTAAGGCCGTATCTCGCGGACTTTCAGCTTCCACCCGCTCGGTGCACCCTTCAAGTGG
>JAHFFL010000018.1 GCA_023247955.1 Candidatus Omnitrophota bacterium | reverse complement strand
TAGGTATTGGCAAGATTATGAACGGTTGAGCCCGGACCCGAAAAAGAATTGAAAGTGGCAACGGTATGCGTCTTTCCAATAACCTCAAAGTCAAACGGTTTTGATTCTTCCGAATATGCCATTATTGATAAGAACGTAAAAAATACCGGCGTTAAACTGACGAGTAATTTCTTCATTTTGCCCCTCCGACCAAAAGATGGACTACCGGCGGCCAAAGGAGCGTGGTCGCAATCCCAAGGATAACCAGAAAGAGTACTCCTGACCAACGCACACTCACCGTTTTGTGTCTAAGCCAAAAATGAAGCACCAGCCAACTCGAGGACCAAACAAGAAGCTGGACAGTTTCCTTTCCCGAATAAGGCCCTATCCCTTCGGCGCCCGGTATCCAGAGCTTGCCCAGATGATGAACCGCATTCTTCAAGGGTTCGCTTTTTTCGGAAACAAGGTGCGAAAGGGCGAGGGCTAAGATTCCCAGAGAAGCGGAGAGATAAGCGGCGACGGCCGCGCCGGTGGGTCTTCCTTCATGAATTTCGGTCATTTTAAAGAACCTCCTTTATACTGATTTTAATTTGGTGATCGCAGCTCCCAGGCCAAAGGTCACCACGAAATAGAAAAATATTAAAATAAGGATCATAAACGAAATGGTTCGCAAATTAGCGCGTTTTAGAATACCCTGCCGGTAGTAAATAAAGATAAAAGTGACCGTTACCGCCAATGGAAAAACTAAAAGCGCGCTAAACTCTTTAAACTCAAAGAAGATCTTGTGGATCTCAGGGCTATTCTCAAGGAAGAAAGTCCTTGGGCCGCCTTTGGCGCGGTAAGCGATGTAAATTTTGTTTCCCGTGACGATCGTCAAAAAAGCAAGCGCGGAATTGACAAGACTTCCGAATATCAACTCACGCACGTTGTCAATAGCCCCGCCAAAAAGCCGATAGCCTTCAAAAAGCCCCAGCGTGACCGTCACCATGAGAAGTCCCGCCAAGAGTCCATGGAGAGCGCTGTCGAATGCGTTCGCACCGTCCCCCAAGAGGGCCTGGAATGGCGCCGTTAAAAGCGTGATCACAAACGCGACAGTCCCTAAAAGAACCAATACAAGAAAAAATGGAAATGCCTCGGAGAATTCCTGTTTCATAAAAACCTCCCGGTCCTAGCCTGCGTGCGCGCTTCTTCTGCGTAGTCCATGGCGTCCTCCACTCTTTGTGATCTGTTCGGTAAGCTGTTTCTTTTCGCTTCGGTGCAATTCCCTATCCGCCGCCCGGTAAAGGCTCTGCGTCTCAAGCCACATATGGCCGCGCAAAAGGCAGACCAGGTAAGTCCCTTGTTCATTCAGCCCATGGATAAGCCGAGTTTTATCCGAGCCTGTTTTTCTAAATTCCGAAAGAGAAAGTCCTAAATAATTAAGGCAGTTTCTAAAATCCCCATGTTCGGAAAGTAAAAGACAGATCATCGGTTCAAGCCTTGGCACATGAGTCTGCAGGAAAGGAAATAAGATTTTTTCCTCCTCCCTCATATGTGTTTTGATCTCCCTTTTAAAATAGGACACGAACTCCCGAATTTCGCTTATATTTTTTCCCAAGTTCTGTTTACCCTCAAAGCGTAAGTTCTTTAGAGCCTCATAGAACCTGTCCAGATTTTGGAAAGTGGCCTTATGATTCTTTTCCAAAATTGCAAAAATACTTTTCGACCTGTTTTTTTCAAGACCCAACTTAGACCCACTGACCCTTCCCCTTTTAACCATCAGTGACTACCACTTTGAGCTGCTAGTTTGGCCATCATTTTACTTGTATCTCATCCCTCTCCTCCGCAATCAAACCATGCCTTTCCACAAGTCTAAACAATGGGGGTCAGAATGTCTGTGACAAGTGTCACTTAGCAAATTTATTGAGGCAGATTGGTAATGCGGAAAAAGATGAAGAGAGGAAATCTAGAGAAGCTTCTTAAGGCCTTCTTTATCTCGAATAAGGATTCGGTGAGGTTTTATATCGATGAGTTTTTTACGTTTTAGTTGGTGAAGCTGGCGAGCTGCCGTTTCGCGGGCAACACCTATTCTCTGAGCCAGTTCCTCACGTGTAAAAGGGATGCTCAAAGCATTCTGGTCGGCGTTCTCCGCGAGCATGTCCAGAAGAAATTTCACAAGGCGTTTTTTACTGTCTTTTAAAGAGACTTCTTCGATCAGCGCGCTGAAACATTGAAGCCTCTCGGCAAAAAGACGGTTCAGAGTATGGGCAAGTTTAGAATTTGTTTGGACAATTCTGACATAATGCTCCCTTGAAAGAAACCAAACAACAGAAGGGACGATTGCCTCCGCGGTGGAAGCACAGTTCCATTCCGCTGCGCCGGGGTTACAGGCACAGGTCTCACCGGCTTCCAGTGTTTGAAGAATCTGTTCACGTCCGGAAGGACCTATGCGATAGAGTTTGACCCTTCCT
The DNA here is from genome assembly GCA_023247955.1 of Candidatus Omnitrophota bacterium. Taxonomy (GTDB): domain Bacteria; phylum Omnitrophota; class Gorgyraeia; order 2-02-FULL-51-18; family 2-02-FULL-51-18; genus JACPAX01. The sequence continues at coordinate 8,765 of JAHFFL010000018.1, read as the reverse complement.
GATTTAACGAAAAAAACCCTTTCGCAAGAAGCGCCTTCAAGAAAAAGGGCCTCGCCCTTGTCGAACGTCTTCTCTCGCAAACACGTCTTTATGGAAGCGAGTTCGTTCTCGGAAAGCCCTTTAAACAAGGGAATATCTTTTATTTGAGTGGGCAATCTACGCCTCATTACTTAAAGCGCCTAAAGCAAAACCGTAACCCCTACAAAAAATCGTGCCGAAGGTGGGAGTCGCCGCCCTCCGTCCGCCTTTGGCGGACTACGGGTCGGGCATTCGCGCCATTCGCTGCTCCTAGCCGTCGCAGCTCATAAGCATGGCGCTCTCTTCGACTCCCTTTGAAAAAATACCGAAGGTGGGAGTCGAACCCACAACCTCGTAAGAGGATCGGTTTTTGAGACCGACGCGTATGCCAGTTCCGCCACTTCGGCCAAAATTATGGACCTGGCCGGGATCGAACCGGCTACCTCTTCAATGCCATTGAAGCGCTCTACCAGGTGAGCTACAGGCCCAAAAATTGCTTCACAATTTTTGGTCCGCCGCCGTCTTAGTGGCGGACCGGTTTTTTATCTTACCGCAAATTTCAAAAAATCCCTATCCCGTAGGCCGCCAGTCCGATAGACAGAGCGCCCGCCAATACCGCCGCCAGCGTTGAGCGCGGGTGATGCTTGACCGCCTCGCTGAGCAGCGCGTGAAGCACGACATACAGAAACCCTCCGGCAACGACACCCAGCACAACCCCCACCCAGTGTGAGGATCCCGGCACCAGAGTCAAAAAACCTACCAGTCCTCCGGCAATCGTGGTGGACGCCTCCATGCCTACAGAAAACGCCAAGGACCGCGAGCGGCTCATCCCGGAGTTTCGCGCGACCAGCGCCAGCGCCATGCCTTCGGGAAGTTTATGGTAAGCGACCGCGATCAAAATCAGCACGCCAACGCCGGATGTCACGAGACAACCGCTGTAAATCGCAAGCCCGTCCATAAAACTGTGCACGCCGAGCGTCACCATCATCGTCAGCGTGAGCGCCTTGAAATTGAGCTCGGTATGTGTCGCCGAGCAAGCGGGACAGACGTGAAAGACAAACTTGGTAAGGGCGGAAAAAAGGGCGTATCCGAGAACGACGCCCGCGAGTCCCGCCTTCCATCCGACGAGCTGGAGCGATTCGGGGATGATGTCGAAAACAGCGACTGCCAGCAGCGCGCCGGCCGCGAAGGAAATCAAAAGGCAAAGACCGAGGTGGCTTATCTTTTTGAAACTGATGGCGATCAAAGCGCCCAGAGCAGCCATGGACACGGCGACGACCAGCCGTAAAAACAAAAACCCGCCAAGATCGAGCTGCTGCGCTGAATCCATGGGTTGATTCTTGCAGATCAACCCTCAAAAATCAAGCGGTTTGAGCCGACAGAACGTCCGGAAGACCGGCGAAGCGGCGGTAACAGCGGTTCATCCGCTCTTCAAAACGGTAAAAATCCTCTTTGCAATAAGCGATCTCATACGTCTTGTCGGGCGAGGCGAAATAAAGTACCCCACGCCTGGCGAATTTCCCGTACAGCCGCGTGAAAACCAGCGCGTAAAGCGAAAGCTGGAATTCGTAAATCTTCGCGAGCGGCGCCGTTTCGCCGGCATCGATACGGTTAGTTTTATAATCGAGTATCACCCATTCCCCGTCGCGGCCTTCCACAACCAGATCGATTTGTCCCTTCAGGATCCCGTACTTGGTTTTATAAATAAACGGGAGCTCCGGATAACAGCGCCGGGATTCCCGGATTGTCTTTCCCCAAGGCCCCTCCCAGAGGGCCATGAGACTGGCGCTTATCTCGTTTTTCTCGGCGCTATTCAAATGCCGGGTAAAAACCAAAAGGTCTGAGCGGGATATCCGCGACGGGCGCCGCCAGGCCAGGTATTCCATGGCCTTGTGAAAAATGGTGCCGTACTCATTGCGCGGCGTGGCAATCTCTTCCTCTTCGAGGGGTGCCCGGTCCCCATCCGTTTCCGGCAGCGTATCCGGCTGAAATGCGGAGGGGGCTTCGTTTTTCAACCAGTCCGCGAGCAAATCGCTGACCGTCGCGTCTTTCACCTGTTCATATTTCCTAAAGGGGAAATGGATTCTCCGGTTCAGAGCTTCCAACAGTTTAACGTCCTGTGTCCCTCCGGAGGAAAAACCCGCCGGGGGCAGGACTGTCGGCTTCGGCCTTGACAGTTCTTGAACCGGTGCGGGAGAACGACCGGTCCTTAAAATACGGAGCGGGATTCCCTCAAAATCAAAAAATTCGCCCGAATCCCCGCCCGGCGTCAATCCGATAAGCCGGACCAGACGGTCCATCCAGCTTGGAGATTTTTTTTCTCCTTTAGACGACTCTTTTTTCACGGCCCCCGAAAGGATCAAATGCTCTTTCGCGCGGGTGAGCGCCACGTAAAGCAAGCGGTTGTCCTCCGCCCTTTGCTCGCGCTCCAACACTTCCCGAATTTCCCCGTAAGCCGCGTCGGCGATAAACTCCCGGCTGTCGGGATCCCTCAGCTGAATGCCGAAACCAGCGCCTTCGAGCGTCTCAAAATGCCCCTGTTTATTTTTTTTGTCTTTACCCCCCATGTCCGCCACGATCACCAGCGGAAACTCAAGCCCCTTGGCCGCGTGCACCGTGGAAAGCGTGACGGCATTGCCCGATTCGGATTCGATGCTTACCTCCGAGCTTGCCGATTCCCTCTCGGAGAGATTCTCAAAATAATCCACAAAGTCGCGCAGTCCGATCTTATTCCGCGCTTCAAGCCGCATCGCCGTTTCGACCAGACGCCGCAGGTTGGCCACTTGCTGCCGCCCCTCCGGGGCGGTCAACGCCTTGGCCTCGGCCTGGGTACGGCCAATAATCTCCCCGATAATTTCGGAGAGCTTGAACCGGTCTTTTTGTGAGCGAAGCTCTTCCCACAGCCGTTTGAAATCCGACACCTTTTGCAAATCACGGTCTGTTAAACCATGGACTTTCTCCGGCGATTCGAGAGACCGTGCGAGCGGCGCCGAATCCCCCGAGGCCTTCGCGTGGCGCGCCAGCCAAAAAAGCCCGTCATCGCTCACGCCGAAAAGCGGTGAACGCAAAACCCCCGCAAGCGCGATGTCCGAGTTTACGTTCTCGACAAGCGAGAGGAAATTAAGGATGTCCCTGACCTCATGCTTCTCGTGAAATCCCCGTCCTTTCAATGAAAAATAAGGGATGCCGGCGTCCGAAAGCTCCTTTTCAAAAAGATAAGCGGCGCTCATCTTTTTAAAAAGAATCGCGATGTCGCGGTACTCGATTGGCCTGGAGCGCCCTCCGTCTTCGACGGACAGCGGCGTGTCCACAAGCTCCCGTATCCTGGCCGCAAGCGCCCGCGCCTCAAGAATACGCAGCGCGTCAAGCGGCCGCCCTTTTCCGTCCGCGTCCTTTTGAACAGCCAGGATCTCGATCACGCAGTCCTTCTTGGTCAAAAATTTCTTGGCGGGCCGCAGCGGCTCAAAAAAATTGTCGCCTTCGATACGCTCATACACTTGGTTGACAAAATCGAGCAGAGGAGCCCTCGCGCGGTAATTCTCAGCCAGACGTATCCGCTTGGCGGACAGCGGCTGATTTTTACCGCCCGAGCCGCCGGCAAGCGACAAAAACACTTTGGGATCGGCGTATCGAAACCCGTAAATCGACTGCTGAGGATCCCCCACCACAAACAAATTCCCGCCGTTTGAGACAAGCCGGACAATCTCCGCCTGTACCGGACTGGTGTCCTGGCATTCATCAAGCAGAATATAAGAAAAAAGGTCCCGGCAACGCCGCCGCGCCGCTTCTTTCTCCGGAGTGCCGCCGGACAAGAGCCGCCGGGTCAGGGCCAAAAGATCCTCAAAATCGTAACAGGCGGACCGCCTCTTCTCTCCTTCATAACGCTCTTCAAATTTCTTAAAAATTCTTTCAAATTCCTTTTTGTACGGCAGCGCAAGCTCCTGCACTTCAAGAGAGATCCAGCGGTCCAAAGAGGACTCGATCTTCTCGACGCGCTCTTTCACGGCGCCTCTTTTATAAAATGATGCGGCGGCGGCCTGCACCGAATGGATAAGCGGCCAGCCCCGTTTACCGGCGTCCTGCAAGTCCCGTGCGATTTGGCGCGCGGCGGTTTGGAATTTGCCCACCCCTTCCTCCGCGGCGGTTTGAAGCTCTGCGAGAATGAGGTTTTTAATCTCACTTTTTTCTTTTGCGCGCGGTTCGTCGCGGAAGAGGCCGCCTTCCAGAGTTTTCGCGCGGCTCATGTCGTAGAATTTCCTCAGAGCCCCCACGACGGTCTTTTCCCCGTATTCGTCCAGCAGGCGCAGCCACAGCGCGTTCTCCGCTTCCTCCTCAAAAATCCGCTCCAGCGTCTTCGTCACGAGGATCTCGGACTCTCCTTCGCTCAAGATCTGAAAAAACGGATCAATACCGGCCTCGATGGGATTTTCCTTGAGGACCTTGGAACAAAAACCGTGAATCGTGCTGATCGGGGCGTTTTCAAGACGGCGGCGTATCCTGCCCAGGCCGCGGCGCGCGCTTTCTTCCACGAGGCGCCTTTTCATCTCGCCGGCCGCTTTTTCCGTGAACGTGATCGCGAGTATCCGCTCCGGTTCGGCGCCGTGCTCGATAACGGCGTGGAGAAACCGCTCGACGAGCACCGAGGTCTTGCCTGACCCGGCGCCGGCGAAAACGCCGACGTCTTGCCCGAACGACTCGACGGCTTCGCGCTGTGCCGGTGAAAAAAAGCTACTCATCTTCGTCCTCCGAATACACCTGCCTCCACTTGTCAAAGCGGCACACGTCGTCAAACCGGCAGTGCTCGCAGGACTTGGAATCCACACGGATATCGGCGCCTTTTAGACGAGACACTACTTCGCGAATCTGCCGCTCACTCTCAGAAAGAAGATTTTGAAACTCCTGTTCGGAATAAACTTTTTTTCGCGTGCCAAGACCCAGGATTTCACGCGCGGACTCCCCGTAGAGCCCGCGCTCCTTCGATTCTTCCAAAAGACGAAGCTCTCCGCCTATCGGGTCCCCCGCCAACAACTGTCTGACCGCCATGAGGTAGATCGGAAGCTGAAGCTCCAAGCCCTTTTCCAGACGCGCGCGAAGGTCTTTGTTGCTCCCCGATTTTTTGTAGTCGATCACAAGCATCTTCGAGCTGCCTCGCACCGTGTCCACGCGGTCAATTTGCCCTTCGATGCAAATCTCTCCTCCCGATCCGTCGTCGATTTTCAAGGAACCGAGCGCAGAACCCTTTCTCCCAAAATCGAGCTCAAAATGAGAGGGGACCAGATTCCTGTCGCGCGAAAGCTCTCTCTCGCGCTCATAAAAGGAGCCGATGGTCCGGCGCATCCTCTCCAAATAAAGCCGTTGCCGGTAAAGCGGATGGTTCCCAAAAGGATTTTCGGCAAGGGCTTCACGCAAGCTGCGCTCAAGCGCCGGCCTGATCCTGTCTTCGTTCTGCCAAAAAAGCGGGTCCGCCCTCTCCGCAGCGGACAGTCCTTTATAAAAACCCTCGAGCGTCTTGTGAAGTGCCGTGCCCATCTCCAGATACTGGCGCCCTTCGAGTGGCTCGGCAAGCCGCAGTACCTTGCCGGCAAAGAATTTGAACGCGCAAGTGGCGTAGGTCTCGAGGCGTGTCGCGCTGAAAATCTTCATGGATTCAAAAAACCGCTTCGCCTCGGCGTGTCCAATACGGGCGGTCTTGTCCGCAGAACCCATTTCCCATAGGGCTTTAAACTGGTCGTCTTTCAAGCGCTCATTCAGGACCGGCAGCATCCCGGTCGGGATATCAATGCCTGCCGGAGTCTGAAAAAATTTTTCGGCAAGCCCGCGGCGGACATCGTTTTCGGTCGACCATTCTTCCGGCTCCGGCAAAAACTCGCGCAAGTCCTTTTTCAGCTCGCGGACCCCGGCAAAACACCGACGGACTTCCTCGGTAAAAAAGGAGGGCAGTGACGGCCTCCCGCCTCCGTCATGCAGAGGGGTAGTCAGATAAAGACGCTCGCGGGCGCGGGTAAGCGCCATGTAAAAAAAGTACCTCTCTCCCGCCAGGCGTCCCAGCCGTTCCTCGAGGACCACGCCGCGGCGGTTGATCACGCGACGTTCGGCGTCCTTGAACAAGGGGTCTTCGGCGCCGGCCTTGGGAAATGTTTTTTCCGCCAGCCCCGAGACAAATACGACCTTGTATTCTTTCGGGAGCGCCATCACGACATCATAGACCTGGACGCGATTTTTTCCTTCGGGCCGCGAAGAAAAAAGGGCCGTCTCGAGATTCCCCTGAAACTCACGGATAAAAGCCGCGGGTGAAAATGGAGGACGGCCCGTCCCTTCATGAAACATCCGCGCGCTCTGCAGAATGGACTCCACGGCCTTCAGGGTTTGCTTGTCCAGCTCGTCTTTTTCCGAACAGCGAAGCTTTCCCAGAAATGAAAGAAGCCTGCCGCTGAATCCACGTATCCCTCCGGAACTCAAAAGCCCGCTTTCGGCGTCAAGGACCCAGCGCAGCGCCTCCTGCGCCGCCGCCGGTACCCGCGCGTCGTCGGCAAGCGCCGCCCAAAGCGGGCGCCCCCCGAGAACATTGTTGGCAAAAACAAACGATTCCAGACTCATCAGTTCCCCGGTATCTCCGGTAAAGGGGAAATAACTCGATTTCAGCACAAAAAATAGGTCCTCGCGCCTCCAACCCTCGAGCGGCAGGTTTAAAAACCGGAACAGCGTCATCGCGAAACCGCTCTCGATTAATTTCTTCCGTTCATGGATATGCACCGGCACGCCGAGCTCGGCGAAAACGGAGCGAAGGATCTTTTCGTAAGCGCCGATCTCCCGCAGGATCACGCAAATGTCGCTGAAGTGGAGTGTGTGTTCCCGGTAAATCCTTTTGATCTCCCTGGCAATCATTTCAACCTCGGCACGGGCGCTCGGAGCCGCTAAAAAAACCACCGAATCCGCCGTATCGTTCCGGACACGCGGAGCCGATAGGAAAATATTTTTCTCCAAATGGCGAAGCGCCGGATCTTGGGTGCGGTAATTTTTTCTAAAAAGGCCCTTCGGTTCGCGGAAACCCGCCGCGCGCAGAAAAACGCGCGTGCGCTCCGGGTGCTCAAACAGCGTACGCTGTTCGCCACTCTCGGGCAGCGTGAGCGTCACGACGGTGTGCTTTGACACGCGCGAAACGGCCCTAAGCAGGAGCCCCTGAGCGCGGTTGAAATGATAAAAACCGTCGAAGATCACAAGATCCGCGTTAAATCTCTCAGCCGGGGACTTGCGGCCTACCAGCGTTTGAATGTCCTCCTCGGGCTCTTTGAGTCCGAGAGCTTTCAAACGGAGGTCGTAATTTTTCAAAAGAATTGAAAAATCCCCCCACCGGTTCCTGAACGCCGGATCGGCAAGCAGAGGCCCGGCGCGCCGCTCAAATTCACGGACATTCAGAAGGCTGGACTTGAATTCCTTGATCGTATCGAGGAGGAGGCGGCGAAAACCCGAAAACCCCCTGACCTCACCGATGGTTTTGAAAGAAAGTCTTTCATCTTCCAGGATCTCGCGGAGTATGCTTTGGCGTACGGCATCCGTCGGACGTTTGACAGCAAAGACACCCGCCAGCCGTGCGGCGAGATCATGGATGGTCAGGATATGCGCGTTGAAAAGACCATCCACCCCTTTTTTTAAGACCAGGGCCTGGATGCGTTCGGCGTGCTCACGGTTCGGCAACACAAAAAAAGAGCGGCTGTCAATGCCGCCCTTGGTCTTTAGAATCCCTTTTTTGAACCACTCAATGCAATAGGAGGTCTTGCCGGTACCCGGGGGAGAGACTAGCAGTTCTAGCGCCATAAGGAAATGATAACACAAAAAAAGCCAGGGGTCTGACCCCTGGCCTGTAGGCGAATTTGCTTACTTAAGAACGGGGGTTGGCCCGCACAATGTTAATAGCGGCCCTGAGCTCGCGGACAACATCCTTTTCGACTTGATCCTCTACCACAACCCTTCTTAAAAAATCTTTCCCATTCGCAGTAGTGGTGTACATCGGCCACAGGCGATTAAGCGCCAATGCCTTGATGTCCTGGATCGCGCCTTCCGAAAAGCTATTCCTTTTCTCGCTTGAAAGCATATCCTCAAGAATATTGTGAGCCAACTCTTCCATAAAATTGGTGAGTCGATTTCTCTTCTGAGATTTTACGGTGCTGGGCATTTTTTTTCCTTTATGCGACGTAGTATACATGATGTTTTTTTAAAATACAAATCCAAATTAGAAATTTTTGCTAAAAGGTAGCTAAATTTAAATATAAGTTTAGAAAAGTTTTAAATAATTAAATCCGGGAATGGCTCGCCCGGTTTGGCGAAATAATAGCCCTGCCCCAGCAGAATTCCACAGGCCAGCGCCGCTTCATATTCATCCTTAGTCTCTATCCCCTCGGCTGTCGTTACCGCCTGAATCCCTGCCGCGAATATCTTGAGAGAAAGCACGATTTGTTGTTTAGTAACGCTGGTGTCGATTTGCCGGATAAGCGACCGGTCGAACTTGATATAATCCGGCTTCAGGATAGCCACGTCGCGCAGACTGACCGCCCCGCCTCCGACGTCATCTATCGCCACCGACGCCCCCTGATCCCTGAGCTCGGCAAGCGCCTCGCGGACCTTGTCGAAGGACCGTAGGATACTTTGCTCGGTCACCTCGATCACGATATCTTTAGGAGCTATCTTCCCCCTCCCGAAGAAGATGTCCCTCATCAGCGCTTCATCAATCAGCGTTTCATGGTTTAAAT
>JAHFFL010000175.1:2462-2843 GCA_023247955.1 Candidatus Omnitrophota bacterium | reverse complement strand
GCGCCGATGCCGACGGCCTCGACGTCTCAGATCCTCGGAAACAACGAATGCATCGAGCCGTATACCTCCAATATCTACAGCCGGCGCGTGTTGTCCGGCGAGTTTATTGTTGTGAACAAATATCTTTTAAAGGACCTGGTCGACCTGGGGCTCTGGAACAATAAGATCAAGGAGCGCATCATCGCCGGCAACGGCTCGATTCAAAACATCGAGGAGATCCCTCAGGCGATTAAAGAAATCTACAAAACCGTGTGGGAGATCAAACAAAAAACGTTGGTGGACATGGCCGCGGACCGCGGCGCTTTCATCTGCCAGTCCCAGTCGCTGAATCTTTTCGTTTCCGAGCCCAATTTCGCGAAGCTCACGTCCATGCATTTTTAC
>JAHFFL010000175.1:0-2452 GCA_023247955.1 Candidatus Omnitrophota bacterium | reverse complement strand
GCTGAAGACCGGCATGTATTACCTGCGCACGCGCGCGGCGGCGGACGCGATCAAGTTCACCGTCGACAAGGAAAACCTCGCGGCCTCGGACGGCAGTTTTTCCGCGAGCGGCACCGGCTCTGGATACGCCCAGACGCGCGAGCAAAAGATGGCCGACATCACTTGTTCCCTCGACAACAAGGACGACTGCGTGCCCTGCGGCAGTTAAAAAAATCTCGACATCGAAGACTTGAACCCTTAAACTGGCTAAAAAATCAGTTCAAGGGTTTTGCTTTTTGCACTTTATAAAAATGAGACAAATCAAATGAAAACGGCGATTTTGGGTTATCCCCGTATCGGCGAAAAAAGAGAGCTGAAGAAGGCGCTGGAAGCGTACTGGAAAGGGGAGATCTCGAAAGAATCCCTCGAACAGACGGGTGCTGAGATCCGCAAAAAAAACTGGCTCATGATGAAAGCCGCCGGCATCGACATTATCCCGTCAAATGATTTCAGTTTTTATGATCAGGTGCTCGACATGACGGCCCTTCTTGGCGCAGTCCCTGAGCGGTACGGCTGGCGAGGCGGCGAGGTGGACCTCGACACGATCTTCGCAATGGCGCGCGGCAAATCCGCCGTGCAGGCGATGGAAATGACCAAGTGGTTTGATACGAACTACCATTACATTGTCCCCGAATTTTACAAGGGCCAGAAGTTTAAAATTTCCTCGGAAAAGCCGTTTCGGGAATTCCGCGAGGCCTTGGCGCTGGGTGTCGAGACGCGTCCGGTGATCCTGGGACCGGTGACTTACCTGATGCTGGGCAAGTCCAAAAAAGACAACACTGTGCCTCTAGATTTCCTTGAAGAACTGCTTGAGGCCTATGTTTCCATTCTCGGAAAATTCGGGTCTATCGACGCGAAGGAAATCCAAATCGACGAGCCAGCGCTTGTCGTGGATCTGGGCCCGGCGCAAAGAAGCGCTTACAAAAAAGCCTACCGTACTTTTGCCGAAAAAGTTCCTTCGGTAGCGCTTACGCTCACGACTTATTTCGGCGCTCTTGGTGAAAATCTGAAGCTCGTGGCCTCGCTGCCGGTGCACGGTTTGCACGTGGACCTTGTGCGCGCGCCCAAGGAACTCTCCGCCGTGGTCCGCGCGATACCTAAGGACATGACGGTATCGTTTGGCGTCGTCGATGGCCGTAATATCTGGAAAAATGATCTCAAGGGGACCGTCCGGTTTCTCAAACCCGCCATCGATACGATCGGCTCCGCGCGCGCGGTGATCGCTTCGTCCTGCTCGCTGCTTCATTCGCCGCTTAACTTGGAGCACGAGACCGCGCTTGATCCCGAAACCAAAAGCTGGCTTTCTTTCGCCAAAGAAAAGCTCGGCGAAGTGCGTCTGATCCGTGACGCGCTCCTGAAAGGTGAGGAGGGTTTCTCAGGCGAGCTTGGGCGGAACGAAAGGGATATTCTAGGGCGCCGGAAGAGCAAGAGGATTCATAAAAAGCAGGTGGCCGCGAGGGTCGCTGCCGTGAAACCAAAGGACCTTTGTCGGCACAGCCCGTTCCGCGTCCGGCAACCGCTACAAAGGCAGCGGCTGCGCCTCCCGTTTTTCCCGACGACGACCATCGGCTCGTTTCCGCAGACCGCCGACGTGCGCCAAGCGCGCGCGGAATTCAAAAAAGACATGCTTTCAGCCGACAAGTACAAGGAATTTTTAAGGGAAAAGACCAAAGACGCAATACGCCGCCAGGAAAAAATGGGCCTGGATGTGCTGGTCCACGGCGAGTTTGAGCGCAACGACATGGTCCAGTATTTCGGCGAACAGCTCGGCGGTTTTCTTTTTACGCAAAACGGCTGGGTCCAGTCTTACGGCTCGCGCTGTGTCAAGCCGCCGGTGATTTACGGAGACGTGGAGCGCCCGCGGCCAATGACCGTCGAGTGGAGCGTTTACGCGCAGTCGCTCACGCGCCGGCCCGTCAAAGGCATGTTGACGGGGCCGATCACGATTTTGCAGTGGTCGTTTGTGCGCGACGACCAGCCGAGGGCTCTCACCGCCAAGCAAATCGCGCTCGCAATACGCGACGAGGTGCGGGATCTTGAGCGGGCCGGGATCAAGGCCATTCAAATCGACGAACCGGCGCTTCGCGAGGGGCTGCCGCTGCGGAAGAAAGAAAGGCCCTCGTATCTCCGGTGGGCCGTGGACGCGTTCCGGCTTGCGGCCGGCGGCGTCGAAGACCAAACCCAGATCCACACGCATATGTGTTACAGCGAGTTCAACGACATCATCCAGTCCATTGCCTCGATGGATGCCGACGTGATTTCCATCGAGACGTCGCGCTCTCAGATGGAGCTTTTGGACGCGTTTGTGAAATTCCGCTACCCGAACGAGATCGGCCCCGGCGTGTACGACATCCATTCACCGCGCGTACCGTCCATGGAGGAGATCACCGGGCTTTTGAAAAAGGCCGCGAAG
>JAHFFL010000174.1 GCA_023247955.1 Candidatus Omnitrophota bacterium | reverse complement strand
CCGAGTGAGGAGGAGCAGTATCAGGCCTACAAAGGGGTGGTGACGGAAATGGCGCCGAAGCCCGTGATCTTGAGGACCTTCGACCTCGGCGGCGACAAGTTTTTGTCGCATCTTGAGATGCCTCATGAGATGAACCCGTTTTTAGGATGGCGGGCGATCCGTTTTTGTCTGGCAAGTCCCGAAATTTTTAAGACACAGCTCCGCGCGATACTGCGGGCCAGCGCTCACGGCAAATTGCGGCTCATGTACCCGATGATTTCCGGCGTGGACGAGCTAAAAGAGGCCAATAGACTTTTGCAGGAAGCCAAAAACGAGCTGACGGCCAGAAAGATCCGTTTTGACGAAAATGTGGAGGTGGGCGCGATGATCGAGATTCCCTCGGCGGCGTTGACCTGCGACATTCTAGCGCCCGAAGTGGACTTTTTCAGCATCGGCACGAACGACCTGATCCAGTATTCAATAGCGGTGGACCGCATCAACGAAAAGATCGCCTACCTTTACGAACCGGCGCATCCGGCGGTGCTGCGTCTTCTTAGGACCATCATTGAGACAGGACATTCCAACAACATCTGGGTCGGGATTTGCGGCGAGATGGCAGGGGATCCGGTGCTTACCCCCGTGCTCTTGGGTCTGGGGCTGGATGAGATCTCGACATCGCCGGTGATGATCCCCGAGATCAAAAAGATCATCCGGTCGCTCAGCTACGAAGAGGCCCAGCAGATCGCCAAGTACGTGTTGACGCTCCGCAGCGGGGTGGAGGTCGTGAATTTCCTCAAGATGAAATACCAGCAGATCGTCCGCGATTCCCAGTCCAAGAAATGAAAGCCGTCATTCTCGCGGCCGGATACGCGACGCGTCTTTATCCGCTCACACTGAATACCCCCAAATGCCTGCTCAAAGTCGGCGGCAAAACCATTTTAGACTCCCTTTATGAAAAATTGGCAGGCCTTCGCGAGATCGATGAAATCCTGATCGTCACGAACGCCAAGTTTTACGCGCAGATCCAGGACTGGGCGCGTTCGGCCCGCCAAGGGCCATCGCTTCGCGTCCTGAGCGACGGGACCTTATCCAACGAGACGCGGCTCGGCGCGATCGGCGATTTGAAATTTGCGATCGACAAGGCGGGAATACACTCGGACATTTTGATGATGGCCAGTGACAATTGGTTTGACGGGGGACTCGAAGGTTTCAGGGATTTTGCCCTTTCCAAAAAAGATGCGGTGTGCGTCGGCATTTACGACATCGGCGAGCGGGGGCTCGCGGCGAAAAAATTCGGCGTCGTGGAAACGGACGACGATTTTAAGGTCACCGGGATCGAGGAAAAACCCGAACACCCCAAGTCGAGCACCATCGGCATGGGGGTTTATTTTTTCCCCGCCAGTACCTATGCGCTTCTGGACGAATACCTGGCGCTGCCGGGCGCACAGGACGCCCCCGGTTTTTATATCCGGTGGTTATTTGAGAAAAGGGCCGCAATTTATTCTTTTCTGTTTGGCGGGGTATGGTATGATATCGGCGATTTGGACGCCCTGCAAGAAGCCAACAAGAGGAAACCATGACTCAGAGAGCGGAACGTTATTTATTCACTTCCGAGAGCGTCACGGAAGGCCATCCCGACAAGGTATCGGACCAGATCTCGGATGCGATCTTGGACGCCATTTTGGACAAAGACCCCACCGGCCGCGTGGCCTGTGAGACTCTCGTGACTACGGGCCTCGCGTTTGTCGCGGGGGAGGTCACGACGTCTTGTTATGTGGATATCCCGAAAATCGTCAGACATACAATCAGGGACATCGGCTACGACAGCCCGATTTATGGATTTGATTACAACACCTGTTCGGTAATCACCTCAATCCAGGGGCAGTCCCCCGACATTGCGCTCGGCGTGGACACCGGCGGCGCCGGCGATCAGGGGATGATGTTCGGTTATGCGACCAACGAGACGCCGGACTACATGCCGCTTCCGATTTCTCTGGCCCATAAGCTTACGCGCGGCCTCGCGGAACTGCGCAAAGAAAAAGTCCTTCCGTATTTGAGGCCGGACGGCAAGTCGCAGGTCACGGTCGAATACCATGACGGAAAACCCCTGCGCATCGACACGATCATTGTCAGCGCTCACCACGACCGCGCGGTGAAGCTTGGAAAAATCAGCGCGGATCTGAAGCGCCACTTGATCAAAAAAGTCATCCCGCGGAAATACCTGGATAAGAAGACAAAAATTCTCATCAATCCGACCGGCCGTTTTGAAGTGGGCGGTCCTCAGGCCGATACCGGAGTCACCGGAAGAAAAATCATCGCCGACACTTACGGCGGCGTAGGATCCCACGGCGGCGGCGCCTTTTCGGGCAAAGACCCGACAAAGGTGGACCGTTCGGCGTCTTATATGATGCGCTACATCGCCAAGAACCTCGTTGCGGCGGGAATCGCGGCCAAATGCGAGCTGCAGGTCGCGTACGCGATCGGGATCGCCGAGCCGGTCTCGATCATGGTCAATACGTTTGGGACCGGCAAGATGGGCAACGAGGAAGTCAAAAAGCTGATCATGAAAAATTTCGACTTGAGGCCGGCCACCATTATCCGTGACCTGAAGTTAAGGCGGCCGATTTACAAGAGAACGTCCGCCTACGGCCATTTCGGCCGCAACGAAGAAGGTTTTTCGTGGGAAGAACTGGACAAGGTGCCGACGTTGAGGAAGGGACTCTGATGAAGCACGACGTCGCCGGTCTTCAGTTTGCCCGAAAAGGCAGACAGCGCATCGAGTGGGCCGCCAATCAAATGCCGGTGCTTGAGCTTATCCGCGCGCGCTTCCTCAAAGAAAAACCCCTGAAAGGCCTGAAACTTTCCGCGTGC
>JAHFFL010000173.1 GCA_023247955.1 Candidatus Omnitrophota bacterium | reverse complement strand
TGGTCGGCGCGGGAGCCGGCGTGACCAAGTCCTTTCCGGAAAAAAGCGTGATCCTCGGGAGTCCCGCCAGGCCCATTGCCGAACAAAAAAAGATATTCGCGCTGAGTGCCCGTTTGCCTGAGCTTTTCAAGGATTTGCTTGAGGTGAAGAAGAAGCTGGGAATCAAATGACCCAAAAGACCGTCGGGAAGCGGGGGTCTCTTTCGGGGGTCGGGATTCACACTGGCAAAGAATGCACGGTGGTTTTTGATCCGGCGCCCGCGGATTTCGGAGTCCAATTCTTCAGGCGCGGCAAAAGGATAGGCGAGAACCCGTCCGGCGTCGGGCTTTCAGTGACGGGCGCTTCACGTTGCACCGTGATCGGCAGTGAAAAGGAAAATATCCGCACCGTCGAGCATTTGCTTGCGGCGCTTCTCGGGCTTGAGATTTGCAATATCCGGATGGAGGTCGACGGAGAGGAGATCCCCATCCTGGACGGTAGCGCGGCTGCGTTTGTCCGGTTTTTTAAGAAGCTAGGGATCACGGATCAGAAGGTCCCAAGACCGCGGGTCAAGATCACCGAGCCCATCTTTTGCGGGGAAAAGCACAAAGCGCTGGCGGTCTATCCTGCGGAGGAATTCAGCGTCGCCTACACGCTGGATTATGACCACCCTCTTTTAAGGAAGCAAACCGTCGATTTTATTTTGAGCCCGAAGGTGTTTGAGCGCGAGATCGCCCCCGCGAGGACCTTTTGTACCGAAGAAGAATCCCGGGCCGTGAGGGAAGGCGGGCTGGGCCTGGGTGCCGACACGACCAACACGCTTGTGATCTCCGAAAATGGCGTCGTGGAAAACAAGTTTTTATTCGCGGATGAGTGTGCCAGACACAAGGTGCTTGACCTCTTGGGGGATTTAAATCTCCTGGGAGTTTCCATCGTGGGCCGTGTCGTAGGTCTGCGCAGCGGCCATTCCCTGAATTGCCGGCTCGTGGAGCTTCTCTCGGCCGGCTTACATGAGGCGAGAAACAAGAGATGACTATGCTGAATTCGGAAGAGATCCAAAAGATCATTCCCCACCGCTACCCTTTTCTTCTGGTGGATCGGATCATTGAGATGAGCGAGCACCGGATTGTAGGCCTGAAAAATTTAAGCATCAACGAATCTTTTTTTCAGGGGCACTTTCCGGGCCGGCCGGTAATGCCGGGGGTACTCATGATAGAAGCATTGGCGCAGGTGGGTGGCGTCCTGATGCTTTCCAAGAATCAGGGAAAAATGGCCTATTTGGTGGCCATCGACAACGCCAGGTTCCGGAAAACCGCCGCGCCGGGGGACCAGCTCCGATTGGAAGTGGATGTGATCAAATGCAAGTCAAAGATAGGTCTTGTGCATGGCACCGTGTTTGCCGCCGGCGATGAGATTTGCGAGGCCGATATCCTATTTACGCTTGTGGACTAGATGAAGCTTCATCCGACGGCGCTTATCTCAAAAACCGCGATAGTGGGATCGAACGTAGAAATCGGCCCTTATTCGGTGATCGGCCCTCAGGTAAAGATCGGCGCCGGCACCCGTGTGATGAGCCACGTCGTGATCGACGGGCATACTACGGTCGGAGAGCGCTGCGTGATTTTTCCGGGGGCCTGTCTTGGGATGCCGCCGCAGGACAAGAAATTTAAAGGAGAGGTTTCTTTTTTGCAGATTGGGAATGACAACACCATCCGCGAGTATGCGACGATTCATCGCGGCTCGGCGCCCGGAGCGAAAACGGTGATCGGCGACAAAAATTTTATCATGATCAATTGCCACATCGGCCACGATTGCCGCTTGGGCGACGAGATTACGATGGTCAATGGTTCGGTCCTGGGTGGGCACGCGGCCGTCGAGGACGGGGCCGTGATGGGCGGTTACAGCGGCGTGCATCAGTACACGCGCGTGGGGAAGCTTTCGATGCTGGGCGCGTTCGCGAAGGCGACGATGGATGTGCCGCCTTTTTCGCTGTGTGACGGGTACCCCGCGCAGGTTTGCGGAATCAATTTAGTGGGCCTCCGCCGCGCGGGTTATTCTTCGTCGGATTTGATTCTTTTGAAAAAAGCAATTAAGACGCTTTTCATGTCGCCGTTTACCCTCGCTCATGCGGCGCAAAAGGTGAAGAAAGAACTGAGGTCCACGCGGGAAATCCAACATCTTCTCGAGTTTGTCTCGGCATCCAAGCGCGGAATCAAGCGGACTGCACGCCGCCTGCCTGACCGGCAGGCAGTGGAAGATTGACGGCGATGTGGTGGCGACACGGGTCTCTCAACGGTCCCATTGGGTTGATCGCCGGGGAAGGCGATTTTCCCGTGCTTTTCGCGAAGGCCGCTTCTTCGCTGAAAAAAGAAGTTTTGGTGGTCGGTTTTCATGGGTACACGGACAAACGTATTGAAGATTTCTCAAGCCAAACCCGCTACGTGGAACTCGGCGCGGTAGACAAATTGGTGGAGACGCTTAAGGCCTGGAAAGTCAAGAACGTGGCGCTTGCCGGAGGAGTCCCCAAAAAACGGATTTACGATGCTTCAACCCCGATGGACGGTACGGCCAAGACGATACTCCGAAAAACGCCCAATCGCGGCGATGATCATCTTTTAAAGGCGTTTGTCGTGTTTCTCAAATCCGCTTGTGGGGTATCGGTGGTCGACTCCCGCTTGTTTTTAAAGGATATCCTTGCGTCCAAAGGCGTGATGACCGACTGTGCGCCCACCGACTCGGAAAAGAAGGATCTTTTTTTTGGGTGGAAGATCGCAAAAGGAATCGGCAAAATGGATATCGGCCAGACGGTAGTTGTCAAGGAAGGCAATGTGTTGGCCGTCGAAGCCATCGAGGGAACGGACGCGGCGATTAAGC
>JAHFFL010000017.1:651-11333 GCA_023247955.1 Candidatus Omnitrophota bacterium | reverse complement strand
ACCTGTTTTCTCGCAAAGATCGCCAGCCGGCATTTTGAGCGGGCGTTTGATGTCTTGGCGGACATGGTCCTAAACGCGTCCTTGAAAGCGGAAGATATTAAAAAAGAACGCACGGTGATCATGGAAGAAATTAAAATGACGCAGGATCAGCCGTCGCAGTTTGTCGACGAGCTTCTGGCAGAGCTTCTTTGGCCGAATCATGCGTTGGGCCGGCCACTGGCCGGAACGGTGGAAACCGTCGGCGCGATGACGCCCGAGCAGATCAAGGCCTACCGGGACAGGCATTATCAGCCCTCGGTTTTTACGGTGGTTGCCGCGGGGGACATTGACGGAAGGACGCTTGCCCGGGCGGTAAGATCGCGTTTTAAACACGCGGGCAATCCTATTTCAAAGAGGTTGTATTTGTTCAAAAAGGCCCAGGTGAGTCCCCGGCTTTTAATTTTTCCGAAAAAGACCGAGCAAACCCACCTGGCACTGGGGCTTCACGCGTATCCCAAAGAACACCCGGACGAATACACGCTGGATATTTTGAGCGTTATTCTCGGTGGCAACATGTCCTCGCGCTTGTTCAATGAAGTCCGAGAGGAAAGGGGGCTCGCGTATGACGTGGGGTCCTTTGTTCGCCGTTTTCACGAGACTGGGGCGTTTGTCGTCGCGGCCGGTGTTGACAACAAGCATTTCGAAGAAGCTCTGCGCGTGATTTTGTCCGTGCTCGACGGCGTCACGCGAAAAGATGTAGGCGACGAGGAGCTGAAGCGGGCCAAGGAATTTTACCTTGGCCAGCTCGAGCTTGGTCTTGAAAACAGCATGAATCACATGCTTTGGGTGGGCGATCAGATTGTGACGTTGGGCAGTACCAAGGCGCCCTCCGAAGTGATCAAGCGGGTGGCGAAGGTGCGCGCGGAGGACTTGAAGCGTGTGGCGCGGGACCTTTTCAAGAGTCGCTTGCTCAATCTGGCTGTCGCCGGGCCTTTAGAGAAATCCAAAGAAGACCATTTGCGCACCCTGCTTCAATTCCCAAGCGCTTAAACAAGACATTTGGCTTGTCTTTTGATATATTGTCCCTCTAATGCATTCACAACGACAGATAAAGATCGCCCCGTCTCTTTTGGCGGCTGATTTTGCTCATTTGGCCGATGAGGTCAAAAAAGTGGAAAAGGCCGGCTGCGAGATGCTGCATATCGACGTCATGGATGGCCATTTTGTGCCGAACCTGACGGTGGGTCCCGCGGTGATCCGCTCAATCCGTAAGGTCACCACCTTGCCGCTCGACGTCCATCTGATGATCGAGGCCCCCGAAAAATACCTCAAGGATTTTGCCGCGGCCGGCGCGAATCATCTCACGGTTCACGCGGAGGCCTGTGAGGGACACCTGGGGAGAGTGATCGAGGGAATACGATCGCAGGGGGTTGGTTGCGGCGTTTCCTTGAAGCCCGCCAGCCCCCTGCGCCAGCTCGAGGGCTTTTTAGACCAAATTGACATGGTGCTGTTGATGACGGTGAATCCCGGCTTCGGCGGTCAGGTGTTTATGCCGGAGGTGTTGCCCAAGATCGAGGAACTTCGCAAGCGTTTTTCGAGGGACATCGAGGTCGACGGCGGAATCAACAAAGAAACCGCCAAAGACGCGTTGCGTGCCGGCGCGAACGTGCTGGTGGCCGGTAGCGCGATTTTTGGGAAGCCGGACGCAAGACAGGCGATTGAGGATTTGAGGGGTTATGCGTAATTCAGTGAACATAAAATTCGGGACCGACGGCTGGCGGGCCATCATGGGCAAGGAATTTACTTTCGAAAATGTGGCGCTGGTAGCGCAGGCGTTCAGCGACTATATGAATCGGGAGTACGGCTCGAAACGGGTGCCGCGGGTAGCGGTCGGTTATGATTTTCGTAAGGATTCCGAAAATTTTGCGCGGCTTTTTACGGAGATTCTCATCGGCAACCGCATCGAGGCGTTGCTGGCCAAAGAGGCCTGCCCGACACCGGCCGTCAGTTTCAAGATCGTGGACCAAAAATACGACGCCGGCATTGTAATCACCGCCAGCCATAATCCGCCTGGGTATAACGGCATTAAAGTAAAAACCAATTTCGGAAGTTCAGCGGATAAGCAAGTGACAAACGCTGTTGAAGACTTCCTCGGAAAAAATCCGGTGGCCAAAAAACCGTTCGGCGCCGGCGCACCCCGCATCGAAAATTTCAACGAGGCCTATCTTAAGTTTCTTAAAAATTATATCCGGCTTGAGGAAATTCGCCAATCCCCTTACCGGATTCTCGTGGATTCAATGCATGGAGTGGCCGACAGCCATATCGAGCGACTTCTGGCCGGCGGCCGCATCCAGGTCACGACGATACGTTCCAACCGCGACATTGCTTTCGGCGGCTTGGCGCCCGAACCTATTCCTCAGAATCTCGGGCCTTCGATAGAACTCATGAAAAAGGGCGGGTTTGATCTGGGCGTGGTGACGGACGGCGACGCGGACAGGGTCGGGGCGGTACGGCCCGGGGGGGAATTCATTTCCCCCGGAATTATCCTGTCGCTTATCCTGATCCATTTTGTCGAGGACTTGAAGCGCGGCGGCAGCGTAGTCACCACCGTTTCCAATACCGCGTTGATTTATAAGGTGGCGCGCAAACTCGGCCTCAAGGTGCATGAGACGCCGGTCGGGTTCAAGTATGTCTGCGAGATCATGCGCCGCGAGAACGTGCTGATCGGCGGCGAAGAGTCCGGCGGCATCGGATTTCAAAATTATCTCTATGAGCGCGACGGCATGCTCTCGGCGCTTCTTTTGATGGAGATGATGGCGATGCGAAAACAAAGTTTTGAGGAGATCCTTGGGCGCGTGGAAAGGGAATTCGGCAAACTTTATTATATTCGCTGCGATATCAACTACCCGAGCGAGCTCAAGCCCAAGCTTTTTCAGTTTTTGTCCTCGCACCCTCCGGCGCGCCTGCATGAGCAAAAGGTCAAGGAAGTCAAAAGCCAGGACGGGATGAAATTTGTCCTGGAGGACGATAGCTGGCTCTTGTTCCGGCTCTCCGGCACGGAACCCATTTTGCGCATCTACTCCGAGGCTACCTCTAAATCATTGGCCGAGGGGCTGGTTTCCCAAGGCAAAGAACTTGCTTTTAATCTGTAGTCTCCAGGCCCCGGCGTTTATCTCATGATTCAGAAGCATCTCCGAAATTTTTCAATCATCGCGCATATTGACCACGGAAAATCGACGCTAGCGGACCGGATTCTTGAATTCACCGGCGCCATTGACAAGCGCACGTTTCACAACCAGCTTCTGGACGACATGGATTTGGAGCAGGAGCGCGGTATCACGATCAAGGCCAGTGCGGTCAAGATCCGCTACCGCGCCAAAGACGGCGAAGAGTACACGCTGAACCTCATCGACACGCCGGGTCACGTGGATTTTACCTACGAGGTCTCAAAGAGTTTAAGGGCCTGTGAAGGCGCGCTGCTTCTGGTGGACGCCTCGCAGGGCGTTGAGGCCCAGACGGTCGCGAATCTTTATCTCGCGATAGAGCACAATCTCGAGATCATCCCGGTCGTCAATAAAATTGACCTCGCCACGGCCGAGCCGGAAAAGGTCAAGAAGCAAATTCACCGGATCTTGGGAATTGACGAATCAGAAATCATCCTAGCCAGCGCGAAGATGGGAGTCGGCGTTTCCGACATTCTCGAACGCGTGATCCAGCGAGTGCCGCCGCCGGAGGGGGATCCCGCGGCGCCGCTGCAGGCATTGATCTTTGATTCGGCGTTCGATATTTACCAGGGCGTTATTATTTACACGCGGCTTTTCAACGGCGTCCTGCGCAAGGGGATGAAGATACGGATGATGGGCAGCGGCAAGGAGTTTGAAGTGCTGGAGGTCGGCGTGCTGACTCCCAAGCCCCTGGCCTGTGAGGCGCTGGCCACCGGTGAGGTCGGTTATATCACCTGCAATATCCGCTCTGCTAAGGAGGTTGAGAACGGGGATACGATCACCGATGTCTCCAATCCCGCCTCCGCGGTGCTTCCGGGCTACAAAAAAGTCAGGCCACTTGTTTTTGCCGGCATCTATCCGGTGAACTCCAAAGATTTCCAGGGGCTCAAAGACGCGATGGAAAAACTGCAGCTCAGCGACGCCTCTTTTATCTATGAGGTGGAGAGCTCGGCCTCTGTCGGCTTTGGTTTTCGCTGCGGGTTTTTAGGGCTTCTTCACATGGAGATTATCCAGGAGCGGCTGGAGCGCGAATACGACCAAAACCTCGTGATTACGACACCCAGCGTCGTTTATAAAGTTAAAAAAATAAACGGCGAAGTCCTCGAGATAGAAAACCCCTCGAAGATGCCGGATCCCAGCCAGATCGAGGCGACCCTTGAGCCCTTTGTCGACGCGGCGATTCTTACCCCCACGTCCAATATCGGCGCCATCCTCGAGCTTTGCGAGCAGCGCCGCGGCGCGTACCGCTCCACCGAGTATTTGAGCGATGAGCGTGTGAAGATCATTTATGAGTTCCCGCTTTCCGAGATCATCGTAGATTTTTACGACCGCATCAAGTCACTCACGAAGGGTTACGGCTCGATGGATTATGAGTTCAAGGGCCACCGTGAGAGCGATCTGGTGAAGCTCGATATCCTGATCAATTCGGAGATCTGCGACTCGTTCAGTTCGATCGTCCACCGTGAGCGGGCCCAGCACAAGGGCCGCGCGCTCTGCGAGCGGCTGAGGGAGCTTATCCCGAGGCAGCTTTTTGAGGTGGTGATCCAGGCGGCCATCGGTGGTAAAATCATCGCGCGTGAAAGCGTGCGCCCGCTCGGCAAAAACGTGACGAGCAAGTGTTACGGCGGCGACATCACGCGCAAGCGCAAACTTTGGGAAAAACAAAAGGAGGGTAAAAGACGCATGAAGCAATTCGGAAAGGTGGAGATCCCCCAGGAGGCGTTTCTTGCGGCGCTTAAGATCGAATGAAGATATCCCTGACCAGAGAGGTGTTGATCCGCGAGGCGAAAGAGTGGGCATGGTCCATTCTTGTGGCGCTCGCGCTCACGCTTTTTATCCGCCACTATTTTGTCCAGGCGTTTAAAATCCCTTCGGGGTCAATGCGTCCGACGCTGGTGGAAGGCGACAAGCTGTTTGTGAATAAATTCATCTACCGTTTCCATAGCCCCGAGCGGGGAGACATCGTGGTATTTAAATATCCGCAGGACCTCAAAAAAGATTTCATCAAGCGGCTGGTCGCTTTTTCCGGAGAGACCGTCGAGATCAAAGACGGCAAGATTCTTGTGGATGGCAGGTCGCTGGACGACCCAAACACCTTCGCGAAGTTTTACTATTACAATCACGATCCGTTCGGCGGGCCTTATGAAAAGATCAAGGTGCCTGCGGACTCCTATTACGTCTTGGGGGACAACAGCGCCAACTCCACCGACAGTCGTTTCTGGGGTTTTGTGCCCAAGAAGAACTTGGTCGGCAAGGCCGTTTTTCGTTGGTGGCCGCCGACAAAAATAGGCCGGCTTAAATAAGGGGGTTTCATCGGTGAATCTCGCCAATAACCTCAGTATCTTAAGGGTGCTTCTGATTCCCGTATTCGTACTCTGCCTGATTTATCATCCTGTCCAAAACGGTTTTTTTCATTTACTCAGCGTGGGGTTCTTTATTCTAGCCTGCGCCACGGACGCGGTGGACGGCTATGTCGCGCGCCGTTTCAACCAGAAGACGCAGCTCGGGAGTTACATTGATCCGATAGCAGACAAGCTTTTGATTCTCAGCGCGTTTGTCTCGCTTTCTTTCATGAGCCATTTGCCGGAGCCAATGCGCATTCCGGCCTGGGTGACCGTCTCAGTGATCACGCGCGACGTGATCATCCTGATGGGGTCCATGGTCATTTTTATCATGAGCGGCCGTCTGAAGGCCCAGCCGCTGATGATAGGAAAACTCACGACAGTGGTCCAGATGCTGACGCTGTTTCTGGCGCTCGTGATGGCCCCCGAGTCCCTGCGGCACGTTTTTTTTGTTGTGACAGTAGTGCTGACGGTGGTCTCCGGCGTTCTTTATATTCGCAGGGGAGAAGGGATGCTCAAGTGAGAATTGCAGTGTTTTGGTTTTTTGCTTTTGCCCTGGGGTCTCTGCCTACGGCTTACTGGTTCGCCAAACGGCTCAAAGGAGTGGATATTCGTACGCAGGGCAGCGGCAATGTGGGAGCCACCAATGCGTTTCGCGTGCTGGGAAAAGGACCCGGCCTCTTGGTGTTTGCGCTGGATTTCATGAAGGGGTGGTTGCCTGTATTTCTTTTCTTAAACGCGCAGAAGGGCCCTTCAGGAACTGGTGCCGAAACGGCGGCGTTGGGGGTGGGGATAGCCGCAATGTTGGGGCATATTTTCACGCCGTTTTTGGGCTTCAAAGGAGGCAAGGGAGTGGCGACAGGGGCTGGCGTGTTATTGGCGTTTTCTCCAGGGCTTTGGGCCCTGAGTTTGGCCATTTGGGGACTTATTTTTTGGCTCACACGCACCGTTTCGCTGGCGTCTTTGGGAGCGATCGTTTCTTTGGCGCCGCTCTCTTTTTTCTTTAAGAAAGAATATTCAACGGTATCGGTTTTTGGAATTTTATTTTTGCTGGTCCTTTGGACCCATCGTGAGAACTTGAAACGTCTCTATCTAGGGGTAGAGAGAAAGCTGTAGTTAGTAGATAAAATATTTAGTATTTTCTTGAAAGGAACTTAATAAGAGTGTATACTTTTGTTAAGGCCGGTTTTTTTAGACAGCTTATTTAAAAGCTTTAATATCTGATATAAAAAGGGGGCCTCGTGCAACTCTCTAAATTATTTAGAGTTTGCAAGGAAAGGTTGCAATGGGGGGAGAGGTTGAAAATGGCAAACGCCGCGACGATTAACGCCCTGGCTTACGCGATTGAAGCCCGCGACCCTTGTACCCGCGGTCATTCGGAGCGGGTGAGCCGTTATGCGGGATGGATCGCCGTGTCCATGGGCTTGGACAGGAAAAAAATTGAACTTTTAAGGGTGTGTGCCCGTCTTCACGATGTAGGAAAGATAGGGGTAAGTGATCGGATTTTATTGAAACCGAGCAAACTGACACCGCAAGAAAGGGCAGAGATTGAGCGCCATCCAGTTTACGGCGCGCAAATTTTAAGCGACCTCGCGTTTATACGCAAGGGAATACCGATTATTTTGAGCCATCACGAAAGAGTTGACGGGACGGGGTATCCCCAACGGCTCAAGAAACACCGGCTTCCACTTGAGGTTAGGATTATTTCCATCGCCGACGCGTTTGACGCGATGACCTCGGACAGACCGTACCGCAAAGCGCTTCCGCTACCCGAGGTGGTCAAAGAATTCAAGCGGTGCTCGGGCAGTCAATTTGATCCGCAGGTGGTGAGAGTGTTCCTCTGTCTGCTGGAGGAAAGCGGCTGGGCAGCCCATGATTTTGGAGGCCTGTTGGCGGCATGAGAGACATTTGCATTAAAACCATAACGGCCGAAAACCACCACCGGAAAAACCTCTCGATCGTGGAGGTGATCAACCAAGACGGTTTTGTCGCTCGCGCCGAGAAAAAGTATTCTTATTACGTCTCGGAGCAAAACAGCGTGTTCAAGGACCTTGAAACACTGAAGGCATGGACCGACTCCCAGAACTCGACGCTGCAGAAGAAATCCCGGCATGTCTCGATCAAAAAAATATTCGACAAGGACACCGGAGCCGGCCAGATGATTTACCGGGTGATCGGAAGTTTTTATGTCGTGCAGAACCTGCACCTCTTCGCGATCGTCTTCATGCACTCGATTAAGTTTGACTTGCTTTCCGGGCAATTTCCTATCAAAAAAGCCGCCTAATCCTCCGCTTGTTTTATTTCAAACGTTTTGATAATGAAACAGCGCTTTGATATACTCAAGCCATGAAAATTGCGATTTTGGGCGACGGCGGCTGGGGAACCACGCTCGCGCTGCTTTTGTCCGGCAAGGGCCTTCGCCCTGTCCTGTGGGGGGTCTTTCCCGCCTATGTGGAGGAGGTCCGCAAAAAGAGGAAAAACCCCAAATTTCTCCCCGGTTTTAAAATTCCCGAAAGCGTCATCCTTGATTCCGACCTGCGCCGTGTGGTCCACCGCGCCGATTTGATTGTGCTCGCCGCTCCGTCCCAGTATGTGAGGGGGGTGGCACGTAAAATCGGCAGAAACGACTTGGAGGGAAAAAGTTTTGTGAGCGTGGCCAAAGGGATTGAGACCGGCACACTGTGTGTTCCGTCGGAGGTGGTGAGGGAAGAGCTCGGGGCGGTGCCGTTTTGCGTGCTTTCAGGCCCCACGATCGCCCGCGAGGTGGCCCTTAAAATGCCAGCCGCGGTGTCTGTCGCCTCAAAAAATGAAAAGCTTCGCCGGCAAGTGCGCGAGATTTTCACAACGCCCTATTTTAGTCTTTATGAAAGCGATGATGTGTTGGGTGTCGAGCTCGGCGGGGCGATTAAAAACGTCATTGCGATCTCGGCCGGCATTGTGGAAGGACTAGGCTCGGGATCAAACACGCGCGCCGCGCTGTTTGCCCGCGGAGTAGCCGAAATGGCGCGGCTTGGTAAGGCGAAAGGCGCCAAGCGTGAAACGTTTATGGGACTCAGCGGTTTGGGAGATCTGGCGACGACCTGTCTTAGCCCCCATAGCCGCAACCGCTGGCTCGGTGAAGAAATTGGCAAGGGGAAAAAGCTCAAGGATATTCTTAAAAGTACCGAGATGGTCGTCGAGGGCGTGGACACCTGCCGCTCGGCGTACAAGCTCGCGAGGCGGTGCCGGGTGCGGATGCCAATCACGGAGGCCGTGTACGGGATCCTTTTTCGCGGCCGTGACCCTCGCGCGGCTGTCGATGCGCTGATGAAACGCGGATTTCATCACGAACTCGATTGAGATAAAAAATATTCGGGGTGTGGCCCAGCTTGGTCTAAGGCGCTACCTTGGGGTGGTAGAGATCGGAGGTTCGAATCCTCTCACCCCGACGTATTTTTTTAAACCGAGGCCGGAGGATTCGAAGAGAGCGCCAAGTTTATCAATTGCGACGGCTAGGAGCAATTGATGGCGCGAATGCCCGACCCGTAGTCCACCAAAGGTGGACGAAGGGCGGCGAATCCTCTCACCCCGACATGTTTTTTACCTTTCACCCCGACATATTTTTTTGGTGGCAGAAAATATGATATATTAGAGGGTCTTAAGCCAAGCCATTATCATAGGATAGGGGTTTTTGATGCCAAGAAAAGAACCGTCGAGAGCGGTAAACATAGGACTTTTGGGACTGGGGACTGTCGGTTCCGGGGTCTATCAGATTTTGACGTCCGAGTGCCGGGATATCGAAAGAAAAACGGGCCTGCGCCTCGTCGTAAAAAAAATCGCCGTGCGCTCGCTTCATAAAAAGCGAAAAATCCGCGTGCCGCAGCGTATTCTTACGACTCAAGTGCGCGAGCTTATTGAAGATCCCTCTATCGATATTTTTGTGGAGCTTGCCGGGGGAATTCATCCCGTAAAAGAATGGATCAGTGCGGCGCTGCGCCGCGGGAAGCATGTGGTGACCGCGAACAAGGCCTTGCTCGCCGAGGAGGGCCTGTCCGTGTACCGGGAATCTCTCCGTGCTTCGCGGCGGCTTGGGCTCGAGGCGAGCGTCTGCGGCGGTATTCCGATCATCAAGGCGTTGACCGAGGGGCTGGCCTCCAACCGCATTTCGCATTTCTTCGGGATCGTCAACGGCACCTGCAATTTTATTTTGACCGCGATGTCGCGGGGATCGCTTTCGTTTCAAAAGGCGCTGGCGGAGGCGCAGGCCAAGGGCTACGCCGAAAGGGATCCCAAGCTCGACATTGACGGGACAGATTCCGCGCACAAGCTGGCTATTTTGGCGCGGCTTGCTTTCCGTTCAGAGATCCCGCTGCGCAAAATATCCGTCGAGGGGATCCGCTCGCTCTCAGGCGCCGATATCGAATACGCCAAGGAGCTCGGCTATGTGATCAAGCTTTTGGCGATAGGAAAAAAGTGGAAAAGGGGCCTCGAGCTTCGTGTGCACCCGACCATGCTTCCTTTGGACCACCCGCTCGCCAGCGTACGCGGCGTTTATAACGCGGTGTTTTTGCGCGCCGACCGGGCAGGTGATCTTTTGTTTTACGGCCAGGGCGCGGGGATGTTTCCGACGGCCAGTGCCGTCGTGAGCGACATTTTGGATATCGCGCGGAACATTTCAAGCGGATCCCGGCCCGCCGCTCAGCCGCTTTTTCCGCAGCTACCGGTATTGCCGATCGACGATGTGAAGTCAAAATATTATTTGAGGTTTCAGGTGGAGGACAAGCCGGGTGTCCTGGGCCAAATTGCGCGGACTTTAGGGCGGCATGATATTTCCATTTTGAGCGTTCACCAAAAAGAGTCCTATCAGTCCCGATCGGTGCCGGTCATTATCCTGACTTACGAGGCGAGAGAAAAAGATTTGAGAAAGGCCCTGGGAATCATCCGCGCGATGAGGCAGGTCAGCGAAAAACCGGTGGTGCTGCGAGTCGAAAAGTGATCTGGCGCGGTATCATCGAGCATTACCGGGAATTTCTTCCCGTGGATTCGGCGACGCCGGTAGTGACGCTGAGCGAAGGCAACACCCCGCTTATTTTTTCAAAAACTCTTTCGGAGATGCTCGGCGTAGCGGTGCATTTAAAATACGAGGGGCTCAATCCCA
>JAHFFL010000017.1:0-641 GCA_023247955.1 Candidatus Omnitrophota bacterium | reverse complement strand
ACGGTCGCAGTTTCCAAAGCGAAAGAGGCGGGAGCGAAGGTCGTGATCTGCGCTTCCACCGGAAACACCTCGGCTTCCGCAGCCGCGTACTCCGCGAGGGCCGGAATCGATTGTGTCGTGTTGATCCCAAAAGGCGCGATCGCTTTGGGCAAGCTGAGTCAGGCGTTGATCCATCACGCCAAAGTGCTCGCGATAGACGGCAATTTTGACCAGGCGCTGCAGATGGTCCGGCAGATCGCCGGCTGTTACGCGATGACGTTGGTCAATTCCGTGAATCCGTTTCGTCTGGAAGGACAAAAAACCGGTGCGTTTGAAATCTGCGACCAGTTGGACGGACGCGCACCGGATTTTCACGCGATCCCGGTCGGGAATGCCGGAAATATCACAGCTTATTGGAAGGGTTATGAAGAATATTACCGCGCCGGACGGGTGAAGACCAAACCCAGGATGCTGGGCTTTCAGGCGGAAGGCGCGGCCCCGATTGTACAAAAAAAAATCATCACGACGCCTAAAACTATTGCATCGGCGATTCGCATCGGCAATCCCGCCAGTTGGAAATCCGCGGAGGCAGCCCGTGACCAGTCAGGGGGGCTAATTGGAATGGTCAGCGACCGGGAAATTCTTGAGGCCTATCGTCTCTT
>JAHFFL010000016.1 GCA_023247955.1 Candidatus Omnitrophota bacterium | reverse complement strand
GTTGGTTTTCGAAAGTTCGGCGTTTGTGAAACGCTCGTAATGGCCGAGATCCAGATCCGTCTCGGCGCCGTCCTCGGTCACATACACCTCGCCGTGCTGGTAGGGATTCATCGTGCCCGGGTCCACGTTGAGATAAGGGTCGCACTTCATTAGGATCACGCGCAGGTCTTTCGATTCAAGCAGTTTCCCGATCGAGGCCGAGACAATGCCCTTCCCGAGACTTGAGACCACACCACCCGTGATAAAAATATACCTAGGCATTCTGCTCCTTCTCCAAAATCGACTGGGCCAGCGCCAAATCCTCCGGCGTATCGATGCCCACCGTCTCAAATTTGGTCTCAATCACCTTGATCCGGTAGCCGTATTCCAGCGCCCTCAACTGCTCCAGCCGTTCGTAGGTCTCCAGAGTGGATTCGGCCAATTTTTTGAACGTAAAAAGAAAATCCTTGTTGTACGCGTAAATCCCGATGTGTTTATAAAAGAACGCCTGCTTGTCCTCGGGACGCAACAGCGTCGGAATCGGCGAGCGCGAAAAATAAAGCGCGAAATTCTTCTGGTCAATCACCGCCTTGACGACGTCGGGGCTTCTGAACTCCTCCTCGGACCAGCTTTTTTTCACGACCGTCGCCATCGCGACCGACGGGTCGTCCTGCATCGCGCGCACGAGATCATCGATGATCAAAGGGTTGATCAGGGGTTCATCTCCCTGGATATTCACGATAATCCGCACGTCCATCGCGTTGACGACTTCGGTCAGGCGGTCGGTGCCGGTCGAATGGGACTTAGAAGTGAAGACCGCCTTGCCTCCAAAACCCTGCACCACACGGATGATCCGGTCATCATCGGCGGCGATAATAAGCTCATCCAGTAGCTTCGCTTTCTTGGCCCGTTCATACACATGCTGGATCACGGGCTTGCCGCAAAGGTCCTTGATCACCTTGCCTTCAAACCGCGTCGAGCCGTAGCGCGCGGGGATGATTCCGACCGCTTCCATCATTTGTTCATCTCCTGCTTGATGCGTTCCAAAAGCTCTTCCCGGGAAGTCACGGCCACGCCGACTTTGCCGACCACTATCCCGGCCGCGCAATTGGAGATATACGCCGCCTCCGTGGCCGATCCGTTTGCGGCGCGCGCGAGCGTGTAGGCGCTGATCACGGTATCGCCCGCGCCGGAGACGTCAAACACCTCCTGCGCCACCGTCGGGATTTTAAATACCGGCCTGCCTTTCGCGAACAAACTCATGCCGTTTTCGCCGAGCGTAATCAGCGCCGACTCACAATGAAGTTTGTGCAGCAATTTCTTTCCCGCTTTGACGAGAGACTTGTCATCTTTGATCTCGATGCCGGTGGCCGAGGCGGCCTCATGATGGTTAGGCGTAATGGTCGTCACGCCCCGGTAATAAGAAAAATGGTTTTCTTTGGGGTCCACCGTGATGATCTTTCCGTGCTTTTTGGCAAGGCGGACCGCCTCTTTCACAAGCGCCGGCACAATCACGCCCTTTCCGTAATCTTCGATCACCAGCGCGTCCACTGATTTTAACTTTTGTTGAATAAACCCGGTGATCTGCTTCAAACATTCGCTGGAAAGCGGCGCCGCCTTTTCGCGGTCTATCCTCACCACCTGTTGGTGATGGGCGATCACGCGCGTCTTTTGGGTGGTGGGACGGGAACTGTCCCGAAATACCCCTTCGCAGTGTATCCCTTTTTCTTTCAGCAGCGAACACAGGACGCCTCCACGTTCATCATTGCCGACGACACCCGCCAGATGCACCTCGCCGCCGAGCGAGCGAATATTATTGGCGACGTTTGAGGCGCCTCCCGGCATAAAGTTCTCCGAATCTACCCATACCACCGGAACCGGGGCCTCTGGCGAAATACGCGACACCTTCCCCCAAATGAATTCATCCAGGATCAGATCGCCGATCACCAGGACTTTTGCTTTGTGGAAATTGGAGATGATGCTTTTGAAACGAGTAAAGCTAAAAGATTTCATAGGGCTGTTGCATTTTAACACCCTGTCGGAAGACGTGTCAATTTAAGGTTCGCGCTTGCTCCCTGAGCACTCCCACCACGGGGCCGAACGGCGTTTTTAAGGTAATCCAAACCGGCAGGCGGCGCCGGTCCGTCGTGAAATACACGAGCGCCCGGCCGCGCTGGTAAAGGATGCCTTTGAGGTGGGTCCTCGGTTCAATGAGGATCGTGTCAAAAGATCCCCGTCCCCGTATCTCCTTGGTCTGGCGGCTCAGCACGCGGATTTCCAGATCCCAGTTCTTTTCTTCCGAATTCACGGTGTTTTTCAGCGAGGTCCCGACGGCGGCCTCCTGCGAACGGAACCAATAAAACGCGCTCAGGATGTCCTGCGCGCCGTCGCCATCCAAGACCAACTCTTTTTTGCTCTTGTTCCATAGAGACTCGTAATATCCTTTGTGCGCGGCATAATCATACCGGATCTTTTCGTCGGCCCGGTAGCGGCCTTCCTTCAGGGTCTTTCTGAATTCGAGTGAACGAAACTTTTCGGCATCGACGAAACTATGCACCTCGTCCTCGACGGGATAAAGCCTGGACAAAAACGGGTTCGTCCGGGCGGTAGCCACCAAGTGAAATGCCTCGCGCCCGCCTACCGTGGTTTTCTCCTTCACCTCCAGCGTGCCGGTGCCCACGCAAATTCCCATCCAGAAGACATCATAGACCAGGGACTCGCCGACGGACGGGGCCGGCAAAGGAGTGGCAATGGTCTGCGTCGCCGCAAAGGCATCGTTTGAAATAAAAACACCCAGACAAATAATGAATTGGAGAATTCTCATTCTTTGATCATCTTTTTTACGCGCTCAAAAACCTCGTCCACGCCGATCGCCTTCAGGCATTCGAAATCAATGCTGCAGCGATGTGCCAGACAAACTACGCAGCCGACATCTTTTTGGATCGTCTCGTGTCCCGGGCCCAGGGCCTTCCACCGGTGCCGGCTGAGGCCGTTCTGGTTTCTTCCGAAAATTGTCAGCGTCGGAGTCCCGACGGCCGCGGCCAGATGCACGGGACCCGAATCGTTCGACACCAAAACCTCGCAGCGTTTAAGCAGGGCCGCGGATTCCCTTAAACTTAGCTTGCCGGCCAGATTCAGCACGCGGTCGCCCCACTGCGTTTTTAAAAAGTCCGCGGAGATCTCTTCTCCCGCGCCGCCGATCAACACCAGACGATGCGGAAACCGGGCGAGGATTTCTTGGCCGAGTAGCGCAAAGTTTTCTTTCGGCCAGCGCTTCGACGGACAGCTTGCGCCCGCATGAAGCGCGAACAGGCGCTCACGCCCCTTATCGGACCCTTCTTTCAACAGGAGGGTTGTGATTTTTTCTTCGCTGTCCCGAAAAACCGGATAGGCAGGGTTGTCTCCCAAAGACGGCTTTGTCCCAAAACCGAGAACCACATCGGCCGTGTATTCCGATTCGTGCCGCAAACCTTCGCGGCGTTTGTCGGGAACCGTTTGCGTGAGAAGAAACGAGGCGTCTCTTTTGAATCCCGCGCGGTAAGGGATCCCGGCCAAAAAAGGCAGGAGGTGCGAACGAGCGCTGGGATGCAGAACAAACGCGAGATCAAAACGCCGCTTGGCGATTCCCTTCAGGAATCTCAGATATCCCATGGGAAAACGGTGCGCGCCATTTTTTGCGTAATCGTAAACGATTACTTCATCAACCAGGGGATGGCCCTGCAATACCTCGCGAGTGCTCGGTTGTACCATCACGGATATCCAGGCCTCGGGAAAACGGCGCCGCAGCGCGGCAAGCGCCGGGAGCGACAACAGCACGTCCCCGAGCCGATCCAGACGAATCGCTAAAATCTTGGGCCCGCGGGGTCGCACCTCCCCTTCCAATACGCGCACGGCCTGGCAATACAGCTCGTCCGCGTCCAATTCTTTCATGCACTCGTGATGAAAACGGCACTGCGCCCGTTCGCAGGGCGCGCAAAAAAGAACGCGGCGCGCCACAGCACTTCCGGAGAACCGCGGCCCGTACTTCACCGGATCCGTCGGGCCGAAGATCGCCAGCGTCGGCACCTTTAAGGAATCGGCCACATGAAGCGGCGCGCTGTCGTTGGTAACCAAAAGATCGGCGCTGCGGATAAGATAACAAAGGTCGTTGAAATTAGTGAGGCCGGTAAGATCGAGCGCCTCCGCTTCCATAAGTCCCAGGACCGCCTGAGTGTCCTTTTTGTCCTCGGCGCTTCCGGCCAAAAATACGCGGCAGCCGGACTCGGCAACCAACCGGTCTAGGAGCCGGGCGTAGGACGGGGCCGGCCATTTTTTAAGGTCGCTTTTCGAACCCACGCAGGCCACCACCAAACGGCGGGAGGAAGAGGAGACCGCGTCCTTCACGGCGGCGGAGACGGCGGCGTCCGTTCGCAAAAAAGATTCTTCGGGGATCGACGGCTCATTCAGGATTTTCTTCAGCGATTTCCAGTGCCGCAGCGCGCGATGTTTTTTGGAACGTGAAAAAAAGAAATACGGATTCCTGAAACGGCCGCCTCCCAGAAAACCGAAAAGTGATTTCCGCAGATCCACGATCAGATCGTAACGCTCCGCCCGGATGGACTTCAGTAGCTTCACCTTCTTGCGCCATCCGTACTTTTTGTCGTAAATCGTGAGCCGCTCGACGCGCGGATCCCCTCGAAAGATTGCTTCGGCGGCCGGTCCCGCGATCACATGCAGGGCCGCGGACGGCATCGCCTGTTTCAGCGATTGAAAAACCGGCAGCGTGAGAACGACATCTCCGAGATTGGAAAGCGTCACGACGAGGACCTTGCGCACGGTGCTTTTATCGAATCGCTTCATGCCCTTTCTGACGCCCCGATTTCCACAGAGAGCTTGAGGGTTTCCTGAAAAACTTCTTCCGGCGTAATCCATTCCATGCAAACACGCGTGTCGCAGCTCCTGAAATAACACGGCACCTGGCACCCCACGTCCTTTTGCAGAATACGCACACTCCCATTGGATACGGGGCCGGAGAGCCGCTGCGAGGTCGGACCATAAAGCCCGAGCACCGGAGTCCGCTGGGTAGAGGCCAGATGAATAGGCCCCGAATCGTTGGACAAGAGAAATTTGGCGCGCCCCAGCAAAAGCGCCAACACGTCCAAAGAACTGCGGCCGCAAAGCGATACGACTTGCCGGGGACTGAAATTCGCCGCAATCGCGTCCGAGATCCCCTTTTCGGAAGACGTGCCGCACAGGATGACGCTCCAAGAGAACTCCGATAAAAAAAGCTGTATCCAACGGACAAAATAATCCGCCGGCCACCGCTTGAGCTCCCAATTGCCGCCCGTATGCAACACCACATAAGGGATCTCGGGGTCAATACCGGAAGACTTGAACAACTGCTCAAGCGCCGCGTCGGAACCGGCCTTCGGGAAAAAATCCGGCACACGGCCGTCCGGCGGCACGTCGAGCTGCTCCAGCAGATTCAGAAAAAAATCGATTTTATGGAGTTCTTTTTCAGGGGGAGCAATGCGTTTCGTTAAAAAACGCCCGTCCCCCTCGGATCCATAGCCGTAGCGCTGACGGATACCTCCCAAGAGCGCCGACAGGGTTTTGGTACGGGACCGGTGAAAGAAAAACGCCTGGTCAAACGCGCGCTTTCTCAAGCCCCTCACCAAACGCCAAAACCCGGGCGAGAATACCGGGGCCCGGTCGTCGTAAACTAGTACTTCATTCAAATAGGGGTTGTTCTCCAAGACCTCGCGGCAGCGGGACGGGACAAGGCAGCCGATAAAGCTTTCCGGGTGGGCTTTGCGCAGCGCGCGGATGGCCGGCGTTGAAAAAAGGACGTCGCCCATCCAGTTTTGGTTCACGATGAGTATGCGCTTACTGTTTGATCTCAATCCTTTTTTTTCCCACATGGTAATACCCGCTGACTTTGGCCCAAAAACGGAAGAGGTTGCCGCTGTTGCCACTGATCTTGACTCGCCGTATCGCGTAGACATTGCCTTTTTCTCTGCCATAATTGGTGGTGAGGGCCGCCTCATAACCCGCCTTTCGCGCCTCCTGGATGGCGGGCTCGGTCACTCCCCCGGCGGGATAACTCAACAGAGTCACCGGATGCCCCAACACCTCTTCCAACTTTTTCTTGGACGCGGCAAGCTCTTTTCCAACCTCCTCCGGTTTAAGCTCGGGAAGAAACGCATGGCTCACGGTATGGCTCCCGATCGTGATCCCTGCCTCGTCAAGTATCCTCAAGTCCTCCTCCGAGAGCCAGCCCTCTTTCCCGATATTTCCGGTAATCATGAATAGCGCAGCGGGGAAACCCATTTCTTTTAGTACCGGAAACGCGTTTTCAAAATTATCCAGGTAGCCGTCGTCAAACGTGACCGCCACGGTCTTTTGGGGGACAGGTTTCTTCTCGCGAATCAGCGCGGCGAGCTCCGCCAGCGGCACGACGCGGTAACGGTGTACCTTCAGAAATTCCATCTGCTTTTCAAACGTTTCCGGCGAGACATACAGGCCGGAAGGCGAATCCGGGAAACCGACATGGTGATACATCAATACCGGCGTCTCATAAGCGGAGACGGCCAACGCACAGCTCAAAACAACCAGACAAAGAAAGGCGGCGACTTTAATGATCGGTGAGCGCATGCTGGGTTTTTTCGTCAAAGACTTCGAGGGCGCGGCCGGCGCGCAGAGGGCTTAAGAAATAAAGAATTGAGTCCAACACTTCTTGCACCGTGATTTTTTTCATGCACAGATGCCCGATCGGACAGCTGCGAAGGTAGCAGGGACTGCACTGGATTTCCTTCCAAAAAACCTGCGCCTTCGGCGGCGGCACCAGATGCCGCTTCGGATCCGTCGGGCCGAAGATCGCGATAAGCGGGACGCCGACGCTTGAGGCGATGTGCATCGGGGCCGAGTCCGAGCTCACGAATACCTGGCAGCGTTTGATCAGTGAGACAAGCTCGGTAATCGACGTTTTCCCTACCGCGTTGATCGGTTTGTTTTTGGTCATGCCGAAAAGCGGTTGGGTATAAGCGGCGTCCTCCGCCGAACCCGTCACGACGACACGCACATTATGTTTGGCCAGCTCGTCCGCGAGCTTGGCGAAATTCTCTATCGGCCACTGCTTGGTCGGCCATCTCAGCGAAGACGAGGGATTGATTCCCACAAGCGTCTGGCTGGGCGACACCCACTGCGACTCCAGAAACCTGGCGATCCTTCCCTCCTCTTCTTTTTCCGTCCACAGCTCCAACTGTTTGTCGAGAGGGTCCGTACCGATAAGTTTCAGCACTTGAAACTGGTGCTCCACCGGCGGCAGCGAAGCGGACACGCCTTTGGCCTTTTGGTTCAAAAAGAAAGACCATTTGTGGTTGTCATGCCCCGCCCGGACCCTGGCGCCGCAAAAATAGGACAACCAGTGGCTCGCGCGGTTATTCTGCAAATCCACCACGATGTCAAAACCTTCCCTCGCGAGTATTGTGGACATCTTGAGCATCGAAAAAAACCGGACCGGTTCGCTCTCATCATAAGTGATCACGTCGTTGATGTATGGACAGTTGCGGATGATCTTCCTGGACTTGCGGCCGACAAGTACTGCGATCCAGGCCTTTGGGTACTTTTTGCGAAGCGCCCTTAAAGAAGGGATGATCAAAATGACGTCGCCGACGGCGCTCAGCTTAATCACGAGTATCCTGACCTTTGAAATCGCTTCCTGATACACGCCGAGAGTCTTCTCAAACATGAGATCCAGACTGAATTCGCGCTCCACTCTCCGGCGCAGCGAATCCGCCAGCGACTGCGCGAGCTCCGGATCTTTGAGCAGGCGAAGCACCGCCTCCGCCAACTGCCGCGGGTCGTTCGGAGGGACTAAAAGGCCGTCTTTTCCGTCCTCGATGATGTCCACAAGCCCGCCGATGCGCGTGCACACCACCGGCACGCCGCAGGCGCCGGCCTCGATCACCACGCGACCGAAGGCCTCCTCGCCCACGGAAGGCGCGACCAGCACGTCCATCTGGGACAAAAGCTCAGGGATGTCATAACGCGTGCCGAGAAACTCCACGACGCCTGAAAGGCCGAGACTGCGGGTAAGCGCCAAAAGCTCTTCCTTGTACTGAGGCTTGGGCGCGTCTCCGATGATCTGGATCTTGACGTTCGGAAATACGCGGGTGACTCGCGCCATCGCTTTCAGAAAAAGAGAATGCCCCTTGATCGGTGTGATGCGGCCGATAAGGCCGATCACCACGGTACGGCGCCTTTCATCCACCGGCCTTTTCTCCCTGAGCCGGAATTCCTTGAGATTCACGCCGCGGTGAATCAAGCGGATCTTTTCGTGAGAAACGTTAAAATCATCGCGCATGCGCTGGGCGATGATATGGCTGGCCGCGATCACAAGCTTTCCCCAGCCCATGACCCAACTCAAAAAACTCCGGTTGTAAAAACCGTGGCAAGTCGTGATAAACGGCACGCATGCGCGGCGGCTGACCAAAAACGCGATGAGGGCCGGGACCCGGCTGCGCGCGTGAATCAACTCCACATTCTCCAGCTTCACGATTTTCGCCAGTTCACGGACCGAATAAAAAACAGACAGCGGCGATTTGCGATGGACCGGTAACACATAATGTGTTACACCGGCGGAGGTCAGATCCCCGACCAGCGGGCCGCCGGCCGAGACGACAACCGCCTTATGCCCGTGCTGTTTCAGGTGTTTGGCAAGATCCACCGTGCCCCGTTCCACACCGCCCGATTTTAATCCCGGCAACACCTGCAAAATATTCATTGTTAGAGAAGTCTCCTGGCCGCCGCTCGAAGCACTTCCAAATCACCCGACGCGGATTTGGACGGGACGCCATTCGGTGAGCGGATCTCTCTCAGCAACACCTCATAAAGCCCGTCGGGTTGGACGAGTTTGACGCCATAACGGCGCGCCATGCGGTCCAAAAATTCCCTGGCCTTGGCCTTCCCTGCCCCATCCACGGCGGGCGTGAACACCACCACCGGTTTTCCGGAAGACACCGCCTCCGAGACCATCGAGAGAGACTCGCCGGACACGACCACTAAATCACTCAAACCCACGATCCCGGGGACAATCCCTTCACGATTGGATTCGCTGGCGATCACAAGCAACTCGCAGTCCGGGGCATTGCCCAAAGTATCTTTCAGCGCCTGGTCGACCCAGGACGGCGTGCGCCGTGAAGAGGTCGCGAGCAGCGCGGCGCCGGATTCCTTGCATGCCCGCTGAATATTCTCCAGGGATTTTTCGAGCAACGGCTTGTCAAACTTCACCCTTTCCGTATCCCCGCCAAGCAAAAAACCGATCCGTTTGCGCCCGCGAGGGGTCTTCAGCGTTTTAAAAAGCCGCTCTGCTTCGGTCTTCAATGTTTCCTCGCACACCGTGGACAAGGTCCGTTCCGTAATAAACACGTTTTCCGCGGGACTCATCCGGTCGTGACTGGGCACAATTACCGCGTCAAAAAGCCTGGGGCTCGCAAACGGCTTCATGACCACCGCGGATTTGGCGTAATTCTCCGTCCGGGCCCACAGGTTCACGCCGGCCAGCGAAGAGCCGCTGGAGATCACGATGTCCGCGTAAGCGCCGGTAAGCTGCTGCGCGCACTCGCGTTCAAGAACACACCGAAGAAGCGTGTCGCCAAAAGGAATATTGCCTTGAAAAAGGACGCACAGCGCGTTAAATAGGATTTTTGAGGCACGGCTCTTAAACCGGATCTCTATGGTTTTCAGGTGGAGGCGCTGCGGCGAAAACCCTTGGCTTGTCCTCTCCTCTTTCAGCGCCTCAAAAAGGGCAAACGACTGGTTCAAATGTCCGGCCTTTCCGTCGCTCAAGATCAGCACAAAACGGTCAGGGGTGGATTTCCAGCGGCGATGCGCCCACAGCCATTGCTCCGGAGATTTGCGGATTTTGGACTCCAGCGTATCCGCGAAACTCTGCAGCATCGCGCGTTCCCTTTTTCCCTCCTCCGCAGAATCCTCAGAGACACGAATAGGCGCCTCCACCTCAACGCGGTGGCTCAAAAGACCCGTACGAAACATGAATACCGGAAATACCGTGGCGCCTGTTTTGGCGGCGAACGCCGCCACGCCGTCCGGAGATGAGGAGGAGCGGCCAAAAAAATTTACAAAGGTTCCTGTCTTTCCAGCGTCCTGGTCGCCGATAATCCCCACGATACGCCCCGCGCGAAGCGCCTTCAAAATCTCCCGCACCGGAATTCCCTTTTGGATGACCTGGTTGCCCCGGCATGTTCTCAGCGAATTTAAAAACTCATTGGAACGAGGATGTTTCTGCGCACGCGCTAAACCGACAATCGGGTAACCGATGAGACTTGCGATGGCGTTCATAAATTCCCAACTGCCGAAATGAGCCGCGAGAAGGATGACGCCCTTGCCTTCTTCAATCCTGGGGCGAATTTGATCGGTACCCTCAAACCGGACGTGCCGCTCGACAGTGGCCCTGTCCATGTCGGGAAACTTCAGGAGCTCCACGATGCCCATCGCGAGGCCTTCCATCGAAAGCCGAGCGATCCGCTTCATTTCCCTTTTTGATTTCTCGCCGGCAAACGCGGCCCGTAAATTTTTGTATGCGACGCGACGGCGCTTTGTGAAGAAATAAACCGTCCCGCCCACGCATTTGGCGATGAACAGCGAGAGCCGGAACGGTAGGAAATGGACGAGCCAGCGCGCGGTCTTAGCGCTGTTCAGTATGAATGCATCTTCGAATAAAATCTTCTTCATCAGTCACCTGAAACTCAATGTGCAAGATATAAAAATCCACGGGCAACCGCGCGGCGGCGGCTTTTTTCTTCAGGACCGGCTCCAAACGATAAAAATCCTTCTCCGTCGTAATCACCTCACGCACATTGAGTTTGCCGCAGCGCGCGATAAAACCCGCGACCTCCGAGGGCGTAAAACAGTGATGATCGTCGAAGCGCGCCGCCAAGAGGATCTCGGCGCCCAAATTCTCAACGGTCTTCTCGAACGAATGGGGGTCGCCGATCCCCGAAAGCGTGGCCACTTTTTTACCCTTGACTCCCGAAAGCGGCACAAAGCTGTTCTTTAGGCCGTCCGTGAATTTCAGGGGTTTGTGTATCGCTTCAAAAATTACGGCGTTGGGTTTGATCGAAAGAAGTTTCTGGTGTATCCAGTGCAGGTTCTTGGAGCCAATGTTGCTCTTGGTGAGCATAAAGATATCGGCGCGCGTCAGGTGTTCGATCGGTTCCCTTAAGGTCCCGAGCGGGATAAGTCCTCCGGGGCCGAAAGGCAATGTGGAATTGATATTCACGATGTCCAGATCGCGGTGAAGCCGGATATGCTGAAACCCGTCGTCCAGCAGGATAAATTCCGCGTTGAATTTTCTGATCGCCTCGCGCGCGGTTTTCACGCGGTCGCGGCCCACGAGCACCGGAACATGCGGCAGATTCTTGCGAAGCTCCTCCACTTCGTCCTTTCCATAACCGC
>JAHFFL010000172.1:1893-2923 GCA_023247955.1 Candidatus Omnitrophota bacterium | reverse complement strand
GAGCCAGGTGGAACTTGCCAAGCGAATGGGTGTGCCCATTCAGCGGGTCAATACGCTTGTCAACGGCAAGCGGGACGTCACGGCCGAGACCGCGATTTTATTGAGCGAAGCCCTCAAAACAAGCGCCGAATTCTGGATGAATCTCCAGGCGGCATATGATCTCTACCGTGCTAGAACGACTCTGAAAAAAGCCGCTTAGTCAGAATTTTCTGGTCCAGTCGGCATTGGAGTAAGTCTGCTCGGCTAGCCGCCGGATATTTTCATAAGGAGTTTCTTTTAAAGTCCGATCGGCCCGCCACGCGTTCTTAAGGGCGTTTTTGAGGAGTGACGCGGGTACTTCCAGGTTCATCAAAAAATCCCGGTGCGGCCTATTCTTGCGGTAAGGCGGTTGTTCGCGGGGAATAGCCAAGGTTTTTTCGATGAGTGGGATATCGAAATGCACCAGAAACGTCCCGTGAAAGAGCAGGCAGGTTCTTTTTCTTCTCTGGGAATTTCCTGAAAATTTTAACCCGCCGATAGTCAGGTCCGTGTGGCCCTGGATCTCCACTGTTCGCCCCAACGCTTGGCCGAGCGTCTCACGGTGGCGCGACAGGATGAACGCGTTGGTCTGGCGTATCGTCGGCCCGAAGTCGGGACTATGGACTTGAAGGACCAGCGAGTAGTTGAGGCAGCCCGGCCCCTGCAGCACCGTTCCTCCGCCGCTGGGGCGTCTCAGGATGGGGATGCGGCGGCGGCGGCAAAACTCACCATGCACCTCGCTTTCAAGGCGGCTGGAGTATCCCAGCACGACAAAAGGCGTCTTGGGCTCCCAAAAACGCAAGATCTCCCGCTCTGATCCGCTTTCGCAAAGCTCAAGCAGCGCCTCGTCGCAGGCCAGATTTTCCGCAGGGCCGTCTAACGTCAAATCCAGTATTTTCATCTATGGCAATTGCCGCAATTATGTTGTAAAATGCTTCGTTTAAGCATTCTATAATAACCTGTTTGGTGAAAAATTGAAAACACAAGTCACAGTCAACACGCCTTATCTGAA
>JAHFFL010000172.1:0-1883 GCA_023247955.1 Candidatus Omnitrophota bacterium | reverse complement strand
TCCCGGTGGAGCAGGAACCGCCGTATCCGGGGGATTTGGCGCTCGAGAAGAAGATACGCAGCTACATCCGCTGGAACGCGATGGCGATGGTCGTCAAGGCCAACCGTGTTCACAACGGGCTCGGCGGCCATATCTCGACCTACGCGTCGCTTGCGACGCTTTATGAGGTCGGTTTTCATCATTTTTTCAAAGGTCCGGACGGTAGCGGGCCGGCGGACATGGTTTATTTTCAGGGCCACGCCTCCCCGGGAAATTACGCGCGGGCATACCTCGAAGGGCGGCTCACAGCCAAGCATTTGCACCATTTCCGGCAAGAGCTGGCGCCGGGCGGCGGGCTTTCGTCCTATCCCCATCCTTATTTGATGCCCGAGTTCTGGCAGTTTCCCTCCGTATCGATGGGACTGGCGCCGATTCTTTCGATTTACCAGGCGCGTTTCAATCGCTACCTCAAGGCCCGCGGTTTTCTACCCACCGGAGGCGGGTCCGCCTCCGGTGGAAAAGATCCGGAGTCCCGGGTCTGGTGTTTTGTCGGCGACGGAGAATCGGACGAACCGGAAACGCTGGGCGCGCTCGCACTTGCCGGCCGCGAAAACCTGGACAACCTGACCTGGGTGGTCAATTGCAATCTTCAGCGTCTCGACGGTCCGGTGAGAGGCAACGGAAAAATCATCCAGGAGCTCGAGGGGCTGTTTCACGGCGCCGGCTGGAATGTGATCAAGGTGATCTGGGGTTCCGACTGGGACGCGCTTCTGAGGAAAGACCACAAAGGTCTTCTCCTTAAAAGAATGGAAGAGGCGGTGGACGGCGATTACCAGAAATATTCCGTTGAGCCCGGCAGTTACACGCGAAGGCATTTCTTCGGAAAATCCCCCGAACTTCTTGAGATGGTCAACCATTTGACGGACGAACAAATCCATAAACTCCTGCGCGGCGGGCATGACCCGCGGAAAGTTTACGCGGCTTACAAAGCGGCCATGGAGCACAAAGGCCAGCCGACCGTGATTCTGGCCAAGACCATCAAGGGTTACGGCCTGGGTGAGGCGGGCGAAGGCCGCAACGTCACGCATCAGCAAAAAAAGCTAAACGAAAAAGAACTGCGGGAATTCCGCAAGCGTCTCAATGTCCCGATCAGCGACGAGGAGATTGTCGAGACGCCGTTTTACCGGCCTCCGAAAGACAGTGAGGAGATGCGTTATCTCTTAGACCGCCGGAAAACGCTGGGAGGATTTTTACCCACGCGCCGCGTGCGGGCCGAAGACTTACCGGTGCCGCCGCCCGATTATTACACCGAATTTTTTAAGGGGACCGCTGACGTTGAAGTGTCGACGACGATGGCGTTTGTGCGGCTTTTGACCAAACTCCTAAAGCACGAATCGATAGGCCGGCGTGTCGTGCCGATTATCCCGGATGAGGCCAGGACGTTCGGTATGGATGCCTTGTTCCGGCAAATCGGGATTTATTCGCCGAAAGGACAGCTCTACGAACCGGTGGACAAAGAGACGCTGCTTTATTATCAAGAAGCCAAAGACGGCCAGATTCTCGAAGAGGGAATCACCGAGTCCGGCTCGATGTCGTCGTTTATTGCGGCCGCCACCTGCTATGCCACGACGGGCACGACGATGATTCCTTTTTATATTTATTATTCGATGTTTGGCTTTCAGCGTATCGGAGACCTGATGTGGCTGGCCGGAGACATCCGTGCCAAAGGATTTTTGCTGGGCGCCACGGCCGGCCGGACCACCTTGAACGGCGAAGGGCTGCAGCACCAGGACGGCCACAGCCATCTTTTGGCCAGCGCCATCCCGACGCTGGTGACTTACGATCCCGCGTTTGCGTATGAAGTGGCGCTGATCATCCGGGACGGCATACGCCGGATGTTCGTC
>JAHFFL010000015.1 GCA_023247955.1 Candidatus Omnitrophota bacterium | reverse complement strand
ATGACGAATACGGCAAAGTCGCAGGCCGCCAGAAAGCGTCGTAGCCCGAGGAGGGTTATGGGATGAGTTCTAAACATCACTGATAGGACTGCCCTCGCCAGACCGAAGGCCGCTGGAAAAGTACCCTTCCGATGCAGGCCAGCAGTATCCAAATCATCACCAGAGATCCGAGGAGGTGCAGGAAAGCGTACCAGGGGTTTGTTTTGACGAACCGGTTTCCGAAGGAGCGGACCACCACGATCCACGAACAGACGCCCAGACTCAGCCAGAAGACCGCCGATGAAAAATGCAGCGGCGAAGCCAGTCGTAAAAAAACCTCCCAGGAAAGCACAAGGAATGGAAAGCTCGAGAAGAACGCGAAGAGAAAAATCTTGTGAAGCAATGCAGGAATCTTTTTGTCAAAAAGAAAAGTAAGGATACGCGTCCAGCCGGTGCGGATTTCTTGGAGCGACGTGTACATACGGGTCGAGTAGAGCTTGGTGCCGTTTAAAAAGCGGACGCGGTAGCCGGCACCCTTTGCTTTTTTGGCAAGCATCACGTCCTCAATCACTTCATTTTTTATAGACTCGTTGCCGTTCAGTTTTTCGTATACCTCTTTTTTGACGAGGATAAATTGGCCGTTCGCAAGCACGATAGGCGAACGATCGTCGTTGACTTGGGAAGGATTGAACCACAGCGCCAGACTCGTCACCGCTAGCGGCTGGACGACGTTCTCCCAAAAACTCCGGCATTCGATCTGCGGGGCCAGCGTCAGAAAGTCGATGCGGTCTTCCAATGCCGCCGAGACGGCCGTCTGGATGCTCTCGGGCCGATGGGTGGTGTCGGCGTCGGTAAAGAGAAACCACTCCCCGGCGGCGGCCTTGGAGCCCGTGAACATCGCATAATTTTTTCCTGTCCAACCGGGAGGAAGTTTTTCCACGCGCACGATTTTCAGAGGCACCGGCGAGAGTTTTTTAAAATTTTCCAGGAGATGCGGCGTTTTGTCTTCCGAGCGGTCGTCGACGACGATGAGCTCATAATTGGCGTAGTCCTGCTTAAAAAGATGGTACAGGCAGTGAGGAATGTTGCGTTCCTCATCGCGCGCCGGAACAATCACGGAAATTTTAGGGATGCGTGAGGACGGGCTGGAAGGCGGCTCAAGCGGCGGATGCGTCTGGCCCAAGCGGAGCACCCACAACACACGCTTCACCCAGACAAGCCCGATGAAAAGAAGTGTTGTTGAAACCAGGAGATCAGGAGAGGGAGTAGCCACCGT
The DNA here is from genome assembly GCA_023247955.1 of Candidatus Omnitrophota bacterium. Classification (GTDB taxonomy): domain Bacteria; phylum Omnitrophota; class Gorgyraeia; order 2-02-FULL-51-18; family 2-02-FULL-51-18; genus JACPAX01. The sequence continues at coordinate 10,501 of JAHFFL010000015.1, read as the reverse complement.
CGGCAATCAAGGTTTGGCCGTAAATCCAGCCGGAGCCGGGCCCGAGCAAAAAGGACACGATCCTCGCGATGTCTTCGGGTGTGCCGAGCCGTTTGGCCGGCGTGCGTGAGAGAAAGTCTTTTTTCATGCGTTCGATTTCGGGAAACCTTTGCAGGGAATCAGTTTCAACCAAGCCGCTGGAGACTGCGTTCACGCGGATTTTGTGCGCGGCCAGCTCGACTGCCAGGTAACGCACGAGGTTTTCAAGCGCGGCCTTGGAGATGCCGATGGCCCCGTAGTTGGGCGTGTAGCGATGGGAACCGAGACTTGAGACCGCGAGGATGTTTCCGCCTTCGGCTTTCATCAGTGGAAGCGCCGCCTGCGATAAAGTCAGAAATGCCTTCGCGTTGACGTCGAGCGAGATGTCCCAGTCTTTGACGCGAAGCTCACTTACTGGTTTAAACACGCCAAGCGCCGCGTTGTGCACAAGCGCGTCGAGCCGTTTGGTTTTTCCGCGGACAATCTCGAAAATAGACTGGACCGTCTCAGGGTCGCCGACGTTGCCTGGGAGTAAAAAAACGCGGGCACCCTTTTTCTCACATTCTTTTTTGACGGAAAGCGCGGCTTCTTCGTCGCGGAGATAATTGACGAAAAGACACACGTGTTCACCGGCTTGCGAGAGCGTGATCGCGCGCCCTATTCCACGTGAACCGCCGCTGATAAACAAAAATTTTTCTTTGGGTAACATCGCAGGAGCTAATTTAGCATATCCAGGGAAGTTGGTCACGTTTCAAATCACCGTCAGTTGTGCTAGAATCGGCGCATGTTGTCCGAGGAAAAAGCACAAAAATCCGGGCGCGAGATGCGCCGTTTTTATCGCTGGCTGTGGGGGCTTCACCTTCTGGCCGTCGTGATCCTGGGCGCGAGTCTTTTCCCGATGCTGGCCTTCTTTTATAGTGTCTGGAAGCTCATGGCGCCCTATTCGCCCTGGCTTAAGCTTCTGGCTGTTTCCTTTTCCCTCTCGATCGGTTTCTTTTTGTTCGGCACGGCGCTTATTTTTTTCTGCGTCTTCACAAAAAATTTACTGGGGTTCAAAATCTCGCCGGGGCTATTCCCGATGTATTCACTCGAGTCGCTGCGCTGGATGGGGTACAACTCGCTCATCCTCTTGGCCAACGGCGCATTTCTGGATGTCCTTCGCATCTCGCCGTTTCAGACGCTTTTTTACCGCTTGATGGGCGCTAAGGTCGGCAGGGACGTGAACGTCAACACCTCCGGCCTTGCGGACCTGTCGATGCTTGAGATCGGCGACCAAGTGGTGATAGGAGGGGGGACGGCGCTGATCTGCCATGCTTTCGACCGCGGTTTTTTGCGCCTGGCGCCAACCAAACTGGGCAGCCGGGTGTCCATCGGTTTAGGATCAGTGATCATGCCGGACTGCGAGATCGGAGACGGGGCGTCGCTGGCCCCTTGCAGTTTTTTAGCCAAGGGAAGCCGCGTCCCCCCGCGGGCAGTCTGGGGGGGTAATCCAGCCCACGACCTACGGGAAGAACGTCGGTCTTCTGGCTAAGACTCGTTGCTATTTTCCTTAATTTCGTGCTATATTGATGGCTTGTATTTTTTGGCTTGAAGAGGTAAAAGCGTGGGGAGTTTTTGTTTTATTGACAAGATAACCGAAGTGAAGAACCGTGAGAGCATTACGGCTTTTTTTGAGCTCAAGGGGACCGAAAAGTTTCTCAAGGACCATTTTCAAGGTTTTCCGGTAATGCCGGGTGTTCTTCTCTTGGAAGTACTAAAACAGGCGGCTTGTGCGTTGCTCAACCGGTCCGGAAGCCAGGACAACGCCCCGTTTTACCGGTTGGCGCGGGTGGACGACGTGAAGTTTGGTCAGTTTGTGAGGCCCGGGAACCGGCTTAAGGCTTTTGTCCGCATGGCTGGGGAAGCGGATCCCTCGGGTCATCACTTTGAAGGCCGCCTGGATTGGGTGAACGGCCAAGACTCCCGCGGGAAAGTGCTGTCCGCCGAGTTTCAACTCGTGCCGGTTGTATAGGAAGAGCTTGACACAACCAGCGCATCGTCTGAATAATAAAGTAGCGCTTGTTACCGGCGGCTCCAAGGGAATCGGCGCGGCGATTGTCCGGCGCCTGGCCGCTGAAGGGGCGAAAGTTTATTTTACTTACCGTGCTTCGTCCGTCGAGGCCGAAAAGATCGTGGCCGCGTCGGGAAATGGCAAGGTTTTTTGTTTTTCTTGTGATGTGCGCAAAAAAGACGAGGCGGACTCTTTCGTCGACCGCGTTCTTGAGGCGGAAGACCGGATCGATGTCCTTGTTAATAATGCCGGCATCATCCGCGACGGTTTGTTTTTGGCCCTGTCCGAAGAGGACTGGGAGGATGTGCTTGCGACAAACCTCAAGGGGGCGGTGTATTTCACGCGGGCGGTACTCCGACCGATGATCATGCAGGGAGGAGGGCGGGTTATCAACGTTTCCTCGATTGTGGGGGAGCTCGGAGGCGTGGGCCAGGCCAATTACGCTGCCTCCAAGGGCGCGCTTAACGCGCTTACCAAATCTCTCGCGGCGGAATACGCTTCCAAAAATATTTTGGTTAATGCAGTGTCGCCGGGAATGGTGAACACCGAAATGTCGGGGGCCGCGCGTTCCGCGTTTGGTGGAAAAATTAAAGAAAGAATCCCGGTTGGTGAGTTTGCGGAGCCGGAAGAAGTCGCGGACGTGGTTGCTTTTTTGGCTTCCGACGAAGCCCGTTACATCACGGGGCAGATTATCACGGTGGACGGTGGAATCAGTCTTTTGAGCCGTCGATAAATATAAGGAGTGGGTGTTCAAGTGACGCAGGATAAAAACGAAATTATCAAAAGCGTGAAGACGGTCATTTCGCAGGCTCTGAAAGTGGAAGAGCGTGAAATCGGATTCGGTTCCTCCCTGATCAAAGATTTAGGCGCCGAATCTATCGACTTCTTGGACATCGTGTTCCGTCTCGAGAAGACCTTCAAAGTCAAAATTCCGAAAGGCGAGCTTTTCCCCGAGAAACTTCTCACCGACGCGCGTTTTGTCAAAGACGGCCGCGTGACTCTCGAAGGAATTTCCGAACTCAAGCAAACCATCCCCAGCGCTGATTGGGGGACGTTTTCCAAGAATCCGCTGGTGGCGAACCTGGGCGAAGTCTTCACGGTCGGCATGATTGTGGATTATCTTTCCGAAAAGCTGGCCACGGTCAATAAGTAGCCAAGCGTCCCGAAGCATGTTTTCCCGATCGGATCTTCTGGGAATTGACCTCGTGGAAATAGAAAAAGCACAGAGGTTTTACCGGAGCCATCAAGACTGCCTGCGTTCCTTTTTCAGCGTCAAAGAAACTGAATATATCCGCCGGGGAAAAACACCATCGGTGAATTTGGCGCATGTCTTGGCGGCCAAAGAGGCGGTGTTTAAAGCGGTGCGGTGGCCGCTCGCGGGGCCTTCCCTGTTTAGGAAAATCCGAATTGTTCCGAAAAACGACGGCTCATTCGGCTGTCGGGTACGGATGGGACGCTCCCGTCCACGCGATTTAAAAATCTCTCTTATTCGAAGCGGAAAGGTCGTGGTGGCCCAGTGCGTTGGGATCTCCTAGAGAAATTTGAAATCTTAAGACGCGGGGATTTCGCGAGAGCCCTAAAGCGTTTTTCGGGTAAAGAGAATTTTTTTAAAGACCATTTTCCGACCAAACCGCTTGTCCCTGAGGTGCTTTTCGTCGAGATGATTGCCCAAGTCGGCGGTGTGCTGTACGGTCTAGGTTTTGACTTTAAGAAGGAAGTGATTCTCGCAAAGGTCAGTTCGGCCAGGTTTTTGAGGCCGGTGTCTCCTCCCTGCTCACTGGTGGTGGAAGCCCGTGTCGAAGATGAGAGGGAAGAGGGCGCTGTGATTACCGGAGTCGTCAAAGAAAACGGGATACTTGCCGCGGAGGCCCGGATACTTCTGGTGACCATGGATTCCCTGAGCGGTGAAAACGGAAAGTGCATCGTGTTCAGCGAAAATTTTTTGAAACAGTTCGATATTTACCGCGTGGTAGAGATGAGCCTGCCTACCAGCAGGCAGGCGAGGGCGATGCGTTGAAAAAAAGAGTGGTGATCACCGGTGTGGGAGCGCTTACGGCGATCGGCGAGGGGGCCGAGCCGCTTTGGAGCGCCGTGATTCAGGGAAAATCGGCGATTGATTTCATGTCTTTGGGCGGTTCCGCGGAAGGCGAGAGGGGAATAGCGGCGGCCCGAGTGCCGGACTTTAACCCGGAAAAGTTTGTCACCCAGAAGAAGTCCTTAAAGCTTATGGCTAGGGACATTCAACTCGCGGTGGCTGGGGCGGCGCTTGCGGTGAAAGACGCGCGGCTTGCCCCGTCCGTTGCTTCGCGCAACGAAGCGACGGGACTCGAGACCACCCGTGATCCGGAGCGCTGTGGAGTGATTGTCGGCGCCGGCGTTTTGAACCATGAGCTTGATGAGCTTGCGGCCAGTATTGGAAGTTCGTTGGACGATGCCGGCCGTTTGGATTTGAAAAGATTCGGCGAAGAGGGAATCCCCGCGCTTTTTCCGCTTTGGCTTTTGAAGTACCTGCCCAACATGCCGGCATGTCACATCTCAATCCTTTTTAATTTTCAGGGTCTGAACAACACGCTGACCACAGGGGCTACCGCCGGGCTTCAAGCCGCCGGCGAGGCCTTCCGCATTATTCAGCGCGGCGACGCGGACCTGATCCTCGCCGGAGGCGCCGAGTCGAAAGTCAATCCCGTCGGTTTGTCGCAGTATGAGGCGCTTGGCGTGCTCTCAAAGAATGCGGCGGAAGATCCCCGGAGCGCTTACCGGCCGTTCGATGCCGCCGCCGACGGATTTGTGGTCGGGGAAGGCGCCGGTTTTTTAGTTTTGGAAGAGCGGGAGCACGCGCGAAAAAGACACGCGAATGTTTATGCGGAAGTCGTGGGCTTCGCTTCTTCCTCGGATACCGGTCGGGAAATCGCAATGCAAGGCGCGCTCGCCGAAGCGGGAATTACCGCCGGCGATTTGAAGTACCTGCAGGCCTGCGGAATAGGGCTGCCGGAAGATGACCTGAAAGAAATCCGGGCCATTCAGGAAACCTTTAACGGCTCCAGTCAGAATTTGTGCGTTGGCGCTTCAAAGCCCGTCACCGGGTTCACGGGTTTTGCCGCCGGCGCGTTGGATCTTGTCATTTCATCGCTTGTTTTGAAAAATCAAATCGTCCCGCCGCTGATTAATTTCCAAAAGCCCCGCGTGCCTCTGGGATTTCGTGTGATGAAGGAAAAAACCGCCGAGAAGATAGCGTATGCGATGACAAACGCGTTCGGCTTTAACGGCCATAGCGTATCGCTGGTGACCAAGGCCTGCGGAGGTCTCGAGTGACGGAGCGGCGTGTGGTGATCACGGGGCTGGGTGCGGTAACCCCTCTCGGCAACGACGTCGGGAAGACATGGCGTGGTTTGTGCGAGGGTAGATCTGGCATCGGACGCATCACGCTTTTTAACGCCGGGAGTTTTCCGACGCGCATCGCAGGGGAAATCAAAGGCCTTGACCCGTCCGCTTGGGCGTCCGAAGACCCTCATTTTGGCAAGCTCGGCAGAAGCAGTCTCTTTGCGCTTGAAGCGGCCGAGGAGGCGTTCAAGGATTCCGGAATTGACAGCAAAAAAACGGATCCCCGCCGCGTCGGGATTTACATGGGCGCGGGAGACGGAGGATTTGATTTTGGCGAATATGCCTCCATCATCTCAGGTGCGATGTGCAAAGAAGATTCTTCGGTGGACACATGGAATTATTTCCGCCAAAGCGCCGAGCGTATGAGCCCGCAGGCGCTTACGGAACAAGAACCCTCCCAAGTGATACGACACCTGGCGCATTATTTCGACGCCCAGGGGTTTACGTCCAATTGTCTGACCGCCTGCGCGGCGTCCAGCCAGGCAATAGGCGAGGCCACCGAGACGATTCGCGGCGGGCACGCGGAGGTCATGATCAGCGGTGGCAGTCATTCGATGATTCATCCGCTGGGCGTCGCCGGTTTCAATTTACTGACTGCACTCTCGACGCAGAACGATACGCCCGAGCGGGCGTCCAAGCCGTTTGACAAAAATAGGGACGGTTTTGTGCTGTCGGAAGGCGCCGGGATCGTGATTTTGGAGGAGTTCGAACACGCCAAAAAAAGAGGGGCGCGGATTTACGCCGAAGTCGCCGGTTACGGCGGCACGGCCGATGCGTTTCGTCTGACTGACCCTCACCCGGACGGCCGCGGCGCGATACGGGCGATGCGGCTGGCGCTGGAGGATGCGCGTCTTGAGCCCGGAAAGTTGGACTATATCAACGCGCACGGTACTTCCACTCAGCTCAACGACCAGATTGAGACGCAGGCTGTCAAAGAAGTTTTCGGAGAAAAGGCCGCGCGTATTCCGATGAGCTCGGTCAAATCCATGCTGGGGCACATGATCGCCGCCGCCGGTGTCGTTGAGATCATCGCGAGTGTTTTGACGATTCGTGACGGACTGATACCTCCTACGATCAATTATGAGACGCCGGACGAAAACTGCGATCTGGATTATGTGCCGAACCACGCGCGCCAGCAAAAAGTAGACACGGTACTCAGCAATTCGTTCGGTTTCGGAGGGCAGAATATCGCGCTCGTCGTGAGGAGATTCGCATGATCCGCTTTTTCGTGGATTTTGACGGGACGGTTACGACCGAGGACGTGGTCGATCTCGTGCTCGACCGCTTCGCGGCGGCGGAATGGAAGAGTGTGGAAAAAGAATGGGCCGAGGGGAAGATCGGATCGAGAGAATGTCTCTCGCGGCAAGTGGCGCTTGTGCGTGCCGGCCGGGAAGATATGGAAAAGCTGCTGTCGGAAGTGCGGATTGACCCTTATTTCCAGGAATTTCTCCGCACCGCGAGTGCGTTTGCGATCCCGGTCGCGATCGTCAGCGATGGGTTTGACAAAGTGATTCATGAAATTTTGAGGCGCAGTGTCGCGCCGCTCCTTCTCGAAAAGCTTCCGGTTTTTTGCAATCGTCTCGAATGGAACGGCGAGCGGCCAACCGCGCTTTTTGCCGGAGACGGCACTTGCGCGCACGGCTGCGCCAATTGCAAACCGGCGGTGATCGACTCCTTGCGTAAGCCGGGAGACTTCGTGCTTTTTGCCGGCGACGGTTTATCCGACCGTTTCGCGGCCGAGACGGCGGACCTCACATTTGCCAAAGACAAGCTTTTGGGATTTTGTCGCGAGCGCGGCTTGCGACACACGGAGTACAAAAATTTTAACGACCTCATCCGCTGGATGCGCTCGGGCGATTTCTCGCTGGTGCAGGCCGGCCACGCGGCGCGGGTGTAAAAAATTTATGGTGCTTTCGGAAAAAGAGCTTCTCGCGAAAGAGAAAAAATACTGCTCGTGGGGAGACACGGTTCATTATCTTGATCCACCCAAATTTTTTGACCGCTGCGAGGGTAGTTATCTTTACGACAAGGAAGGCACGCCGTATCTGGATCTTCAGATGTGGTATTCGGCCGCGAGTTTCGGGTATGCCAATCCGCGTTTGGCCGAGGCGCTTAAAAAACAGGTGGATAAACTTCCTCAGCTCGCCTGCCAGTACCTTCACAGCGAGAAGGTGGAGCTCGCCGAGAAGATCGCCAAATCGGCGGAGCGGCTGTTCGGCGAGAAGGGGCGCGTGCATTTTAACGTCGGCGGTTCTCAGGCCGTCGAAGATTCGCTGAAACTGGTACGTAACCACACGAAGAAAAATTTCGTGTTCGCGTTTATGGGGGGTTATCACGGACGCACGCTCGGCGCCTCCGCGATTACGTCGAGTTACCGTTACCGCCGGCGTTACGGCCACTTTTCAGACCGCGCGCAGTTTGTCCCTTATCCTTACTGTTTCCGTTGTCCCTACGGGAAAAAATACCCGGACTGCGGCATGTACTGCGTGAAGCAGGTGGACAAACTCTTTGAGACCGAGTACAACGGCGTTTGGGATTCCAAGGCCGGGGAATCGGAGTACGGCGCTTTTTACGTCGAAGCGATACAGGGCACCGGCGGCTATGTGATCCCGCCGAAAGAATATTTTCCAATGCTGAAAAAAATCCTCGAGCGCCACAAAATCCTTCTCGTGGATGATGAGATCCAGATGGGATTTCACCGCGCCGGCAAGCTCTGGGCGCTTGCGCAGTTTGACACCACACCGGATATCCTGGTCTTCGGCAAGGCGCTGACCAACGGCCTCAACCCGCTCTCCGGCATTTGGGCGAGGGAAGGGCTCATTCATCCGAAAGTTTTTCCCGCCGGCTCCACCCATTCGACATTTTCCTCCAATACGCTCGGAGCCGCCGTGGGACTTGAGGTCATGAAGATGACCGAGGAAGTGGATTATGAAAAGCTTGTCAACGCGAAGGGCAAGGCGTTTTTGGCGCGATTCAAATCCCTTCAACGCCGCCACCGCAAAGTGATCGGGAACGTCGACGGCATGGGACTTGCGCTACGCATGGAAATCTGTAAGTCCGATGGTTACACGCCGGACAGGGAGCTTGCCGATAAAATCTTTGCCGAGGGCATGAAGGGAGATTTGCAGACTCCCCAAGGCAAGCGCGGGCTGGTGCTCGACGTCGGCGGGTATTACAAAAACGTGTTCACGATAGCGCCGGCTTTTGGGATTACCGAAAAAGAAATGGATCTCGCGATCGATCTGTTCGAGCAGTTGATCCGCCGCTGCGCAAAAGGAAGATAAGTCTGAATTCACGCAAATGTCAGTAATTTCTTTAATCAATAAAATTCCGTTCGGAAACCCCGCCGAGAAAGGTTTTTTTCTTTACTCGAAAGTCCCCCCCAGCGTTTTAGCGAAGCTCCAAGAAAAGAATTTCAGCCAGACGATTCGCTACGCTTACCTGAAGTCGCCTTTCTATAAAAAGAAGTGGGACGAGCTGAGGATACGTGTGGATCGTATCCGGCGGCCCGAAGACCTGGGGGATTTTTTTACGACGGCCGAGGATATCCGACAAAATCCAAAAGAATTTCTCTGCGCAAGGCCCGATACCGCCTACGAGACCACCGGCACGACTTCCAAAAAAACGAAAAGGGTTTATTTTTCCAGGCAGGAGGTGAAAGAAGCGGGCTGGGCCGGAGCGGTCGGTTTGTGGGGTCTTGGCGTGCGGGAGGAGGACCGGATCGCGAGCGCTTTTGATTACTCGTTTTGGGTGTCCGGTCCGGTGCTCCAGGCGTCTTGCGAGGTGCTTGGCTGTTTTCACGTCGAGGCCGGCCGCATCGACCCTCAAGAATTTTATGAGCGGCTTTCAGACTACGGCATCACGGTGATTGTCGGGGACCCGTCTTGGCTTTTACGCTTGGCGGAAATCGCGGAGGAAAAGGGCTCTTGGCCTGTGAAGCTTATTCTTGGAGGCGGGGAAAATTTGACGGAAGCGGCACGGCACACTATGGAAAAGGTATGGGGTGCCGATGTGATCTTAAGCTACGGCCAGACCGAGGCGTTCGGCGCCATCGGCATGGAATCCAAGGAGAAGGCCGGCTATCATTTGAACGAATTTCATAACGCTTTTGAAATCATAAACCCGGACCAAGAAAACTACGGCGAGCTTGTTTACACCACGCTCAATCGGCGCGTGATGCCGCTTATCCGCTACCGTTCGGGGGACATCACGCGTTTTATCCAGACCCCGTCTTTATCCATGCCCGGCCGACGTATCGAAAAACTGAAAGGCCGCGTCGACGAATGGACGGTTACCGCGATGGGCAATATCGCGCCGTGGATGTTTGAATCGGTTTTTAAAAACGTGGCGGCGACAGGGGGCGACTGGCAGATCGTCGTGGATAAGGAAGGCAACAAAGACCGGGTGTCCTTCCACCTCGAGGTCGAGAACGGCGCGGGCGCCGGTGATCTTAAAGAAAAGGTGCTCCAAGAATTCAAGAAGGAATTTCAAGAGGCCTGGAGGATCTCCGAGATGGGGCTTCTGCATCTCGGAGTGGAGTTTCACCCCAAAGGGTCTCTGAGAAGCGGCCGCAAGCTCCAACGCATCGTCGACAACCGGAAATTCAACTAGTCTTATCGAAGAAGGCCCAAAGCAAAAGGCCGATCGCGTTCCACAGGATCTCGCGTATCCTGCGAAGGATCGCAAAAGTCAGCGCCAGTGGAGCGGCATAACCCATCTGGGAAAAGATAAAGAGAATTCCCCCCTCCTGCGCGCCGACGCTGGACGGGATAAAAAAAGTCACGATGCGAAGCGACTGGATCAGCGCTTCGAGGAGCCAGGCCTCGGTCCAGTGGATGTTCATCCCGAGCAGTTTCGCGAAGATCAGCACCTCAAAAATACCCGCACCCCAAGACGCGAAATTAAACAGCGTTGATAAAACCAGCCGCCGCGGTGAATCCGTATAAAACTTGCGGATGTCCTCATCAAGTTTCATAAATTTTTCGTTTTTCTCTTCCCAGTAATGTTTCCATGATTTAAAGTTTTTTGCCAGTCCCGCTATTTTTTTAAAAA
>JAHFFL010000171.1 GCA_023247955.1 Candidatus Omnitrophota bacterium | reverse complement strand
TGTGGGCGCGCTTGTCGAGGATGACCATCGTTTTTTTGGCCTTGTTGCCTTTTTCCTCGATGACCTCGGAAACCATCTTTTTTACACGGTTGAAGTCATGCGCGATTTCATTCTTTTTCTCCACTGCAGTCTTATTCAGAAGCTGCAGGGCCTTGCTGAACTTCCTACTATGAGTCAGTGCCACTAGTGCCATGTCGTTTTCCTTTCATGATAATAATATATTGTTTTATATATTATTAGATAGTTATTACTATTCTTTGATAATTATACATAATATAACTTAAAAATGCAAGTTTTAATCTCTTTGATTTCTCTTGTAGCGCAGGCTTAAGCCTGCGCTACTCGGTAGTAAACAAAGGCATACGGGGCAATTTACGCTTTACGTTACCCGGGAAATCGGTATAATGACCGTTATTGTAGAGGAGCCGGGATGGCCGAAAAACCAAGATTTTACGACGCCAAGCTGTCTAAGATCGTGTCGCTGACCAGCACCGTGAAACACTTTGTGCTGGATTATGACCGGGGGGCGGACACCTCGTTTATTGCCGGCCAGTTCATGATGATCCATCTGGAGAAAGAGGGAAGGCCCCACAAAAAACCGTATTCCATCGCCTCCTCCCCTTCCCTAGCCGCGTCCAAAAACCAGATCGAGCTTTGCATCAAACTCGTTGAGGGGGGTTATGTCTCAAACTACTTTTTTGGTCTCAAAGAGGGGGACATTCTTCATACCAGTTTGCCGTACGGCGTTTTTACGGTCCGAGAGCCCTGGGTGAAAAACCTGATTTTTGTCGGCACCGGCACCGGTATCGCCCCCTTACGGGGAATGATACAAAAGCTTTATGAAAACGGCTGCGACAAAGACATTTGGCTGATCTTCGGAAACCGTTATGAGACGGACATCCTCTACGACGCGGAATGGCAGGCGCTGGTCAAACAGCACAAAAATTTTCACTATGTCCCGACGGTGAGCCGCGGAAAAAACTGGACCGGCGAAACCGCTTATGTCCAGGAGATAGTCAAAAAGCAATTTGCGGGCCAAACAGAGGGGCTTGATTTTTACGGCTGCGGCTTGGTGCCGATGTGTCAGCAGCTCAAAGCGGCACTTCTGGAAATGACTATGCCCAAAGAACGGATCCACTTCGAACAGTTTACCTGACAGACTGCTAGTGCTGGCTAAGGTTCGCCGCGTCTTTTGTGATCGTCCAGCAAACGCTGGATATCGTTCTGCGCCGAGCGGGAGACTTGGCTGCAGGCAAAGATAATCACCGAAAACTGCCACGAATCCTCCGGGCCGATCACAAGCCCCGAATGCACGTCCTCGGCTTTGGACAAGATTGCCGAATAATCCCGTATCGCCTTGGAAAGACCTCCTTCGAACACCTCGATAGAAGAAGTCTTGTTGTTGTATTTGAATGACGGGAACGAGACGCCACGCATTAGAAAAAAGGTGTTCAAAGATTCTTCGCTGAAATTCGCCCCGTCCTCGAATTCAAAACCCTCAAACTGCGGCAGGTTAAACGGCAGCACAATCGCCGGTTTTTCGACCACGACCTCACCCTTGCGAACTACGGTGTCGCCGGGGTTCACCGAAGACTCGCTCAAAAAAACATAAGGCACATGCGTCACCGAAAACGTGTGCAGCGGCTGCACACGCGGACGGACGATCTCGGTGAATTTAAGCGCCTTTTCCCAGTTTTCTTGAATATCCATCGTTCTATTCCCCGGAATGCTCTGGATCCAGCCGGTACTTGAGCCGCGGCGGCGGGACGTCTTCGGCAAACCAACGTTCCATGCCCCCGATCATCTGTTTCACGTCCAGCCCCAGCGTCTCCGGCACATATTTCTGCAAATAAAGCAGCGAGGTCTTGTAAAGACTCAGCGCTCCGCCGGCCACTCCGCGCTCACGCTGATAAATCGCCGCGGCGGCCTGGATGATGCCCTTGTAAAAATCGCGGAGCGGGTCTTCCGACGGCGTCTCAAGCCAGAGCTTCTCGATCACTTCATGGCACTCGAAGTATTCTCCTCGGTTGAAAAGCTCCAACCCTTTCTTAAATCGTTTATCGGGGGCCATTACAAATTTTTCCAAATTTTCCTCAAATAGTCGTACCCGTAAAGGCCCGTCTTGTGGCCGTCGCTCCAGGTGATCTGAATCGCATAACGGCCCACGGGACTGACGGCGACCGGCCGTATATCCGGGGAAACAACGGCGGGCACGAGCGTCCTCCGGCCTGTGTGTTCATCCACGCAGCGCGCGCAGGGGCAAGCCAAGCGAAGATCCTTCGCCTGATAAACCGTTTTTTGTCCGTCATTCCACTCGATCTCGAGCGTCGCGCCGCCGGGAGGCCCGATCTTCACCGGGACTCTCTTGGTCTCGCCTTGAGAATTCCGAAGGTCCACCTGCATCATCAAGTTTTCCGCGATCTTCGTGATCGCCCGCGCCGACGCGCTGTCGGGCGAGGAACGAACCACCGGGTCGCCCTGATCCGCCGTGAGACGGATCGCTTTGACAAGCGGGATCTCCCCTAAAAAGGGAATCCCCAGGGTTTCCGCGGCCCTTCTGGCGCCCCCGGATCCGAAGATGTCTTCTTTTTCTCCGCAGTGTCCGCAAACGTAGCGGCTCATGTTTTCGACAATACCCAGAATCGGCGCGTTGAGCTTATCAAACATCACGATCGCTTTTTGGGCGACGTTCCACGCCACGTCCTGCGGCGTCGAGACGATCACGGCGCCCGTGATCGGGATGGCCTGACAAAGGCTCAGCTGGATATCGCCAGTGCCTGGAGGCAGATCCACGATCAGCGTGTCGAGCTCGCCCCACTCGACGATCCCCAGAAAATCCTGCACCATTTTATGCAGCATCGGCCCGCGCCAAATCACCGCTTCGTTCGTACCCACAAAAAAACCCATCGAGATCACTTTCACGCCGTATTTCTCGACCGGACGAATGCGGCCATTCTCGACG
>JAHFFL010000170.1:1690-2963 GCA_023247955.1 Candidatus Omnitrophota bacterium | reverse complement strand
CGCAGGACGGGCGGTTTTTCTTCGTCATCAACCACGGAGAGGAAGCACGCGTGGGGACAACCGAGCGCATCGTGACCAACGTGGACAACGTGAGACCGACAGAAGAAGAAGTGGCTTATCTGCTGGCGTCGCTCGACCGGTACTTCCCCGGGATTCTTTTCAAGAAGGAACAAATCCTCAGCAGGGACGCCGGAGTCAGGCCGCTGGCAGCGCCCACGAGCTCACGAAGCCTGAATGAGATCCCGCGTGAGCACGAGATACGCGTGAGCCGTTCGGGATGTATCCACATGCTCGGCGTCAAACTCACCGACCACCGCCGCGCGGCCGAAAAAGTGGTGGACCGTCTCGTGCCGCTCCTTCTTCCCTTCAACCCCAAACTGCGCCGAAAAACCCTCACGCACTGCCGGCCGCTGTAAACGTCAGTCAAAATCCTCCTTTCTCACTCCGATACGGACTGAGTCCCAATCCTTTCAAAAGTACACAGTTAAGCGATATACAAAATGTCTGAACGGAAATCACCCCTCCGTCGTCTTGTATGGTAGGAGGATTTATGGCCAGAAAACCAAGATCGGAAAGCGCCTCAGGGTTGTATCACTTCATCACGCGCGGGGTAAATAAAAAGAAGCTCTTTCACAAGGATAAAGACTATGAGTTTTACCGGACGCTATTAAATGAATACTGTGAGAAATTGGGCATCTTAATTCATCACTATTGCTTCATGTCCAACCACACTCACCTAGTCGTAAAAGCCGATACCCTCAAAGCTCTGGCCGATTTTGGACATTTCACGCATAGAAGATACGCATACTATTATTGTAAAACCTACCACTGGCCTGGACAGGTCTTCAGGCGAAACTTTCTTAGCATCCCCATGGGAGAAGATGCCTATCTTTTGGAATGCGGAAGGTACATTGAGAGAAACCCTCTGGACGCGAATCTCGTGAAATCGCTTGAGGACTATCCGCACTCGAGCTATTTTTTCTACGCCAGAGGCAAAAAAGACTCACTCATTACCGAGTCTCCTTTGTATTCAAGTTTAGGCCAGAACAATCAGGAAAGAATGGTGGCTTACCGCTTCTACGTCAACCACGAAAGACCACAGGAAATAGAGAAGTTAACTATTCCCTTTTAAGGAGTATCGGACTGAGTCCGGTATATGTTATCATAGACTTTTTTCCCAATGGCCAAGACACTTTTTGAGAAAATATGGGAAACGCATGTCGCCGCCACACTCGCCGACGGCACCGTTCTCCTTTATGCAGACCGCCACCTG
>JAHFFL010000170.1:0-1668 GCA_023247955.1 Candidatus Omnitrophota bacterium | reverse complement strand
TCCGGAATTGACCTTCGCCACGATGGACCACAACGTGCCCACGGACAATCGCATGAATATCAAGGACCCGATCTCCAAAGCGCAGATCGAGGCGCTCACGCAAAATTGCAAAGAATTCGGCATCCGGCTTTATGACCTGACCAGCGACGAACAGGGCATCGTGCACATCATCGGTCCCGAACTCGGGCTCACGCTGCCGGGCACGACCATCGTTTGCGGCGATTCGCACACGTCCACGCACGGGGCGTTCGGCGCTTTTGCGCTTGGGATCGGCACCTCCGAGGTCGAACACGTACTCGCGACGCAGACACTGCCGCAGAAAAAACCCAAGACGTTCAAGGTTGAGTTCCATGGGAAGCTCCCGACCCGCGTGACGGCCAAAGACCTGATCTTAAAATTGATCGGGACCATCGGCACCTCCGGTGGCACGGGATATGTCCTGGAATACACCGGTGAGACCGTGCGCTCGCTTTCCATGGAAGGCCGCATGACGGTGTGCAATATGAGCATCGAAGCCGGCGCGCGCGCGGGTCTTGTGGCGCCGGACGAGACAACGTTTCGGTATATCTCCGCGAAAAAAAGGCCCTTCGCCCCGCAGGGCGCGTCATTCGAGAAGGCTCTGGCCTACTGGAAAACCCTGCCCACCGACGCGCAAGCGAAATTCGACAAGGAGATAAAGATCGATGCGTCCCGGATCGCGCCGCAGGTGACCTGGGGCACGAACCCCGGCATGGTGCTCGATGTCACCGGGTGCGTTCCCGAGCCGGACAAAGTGCCGGGCTACAGCAAAAAGGACGTGGAAGGGGCTCTCGCGTACATGGGGCTCAAACCCGGCACCAAACTCACGGACATCGCACTGGACACGGTGTTTATCGGCAGCTGCACCAACGCGCGCATCGAGGACCTGCGCGCGGCGGCGGCTGTGTTCAAAGGAAGAAAGATCGCCAAGGGCCTGCGTGTGCTCGTCGTACCCGGCTCCCAGCAAGTCTTAAAACAAGCCGAGTCCGAGGGGTTGCACAAGATCTTCAAGGATGCCGGTGCGGACTGGAGGCAGTCGGGCTGCAGTATGTGCCTGGCCATGAATCCCGATTATCTCGAGCCGGGAGAACGTTGCGCATCGACCTCCAACCGCAATTTTGAAGGCCGGCAGGGAAAAGGCGGACGCACGCATCTGGTGAGCCCTGAAATGGCGGCCGCGGCAGCCGTCGAGGGGCATTTTGTGGATATCCGGAGCTGGAAATGATCCCACCGCCTCCTTCAGCGGCAACAATGTCGCCGCGGCGCTACGCGCCAAAATCGAAGATTTTAAAGGAGGGGGTGGGATGAAACCCTTCAAATCCCACCGGGGCCTGGTCGCGCCCCTCGACCGGTCCAATGTCGACACCGACCAGATCATCCCGAAGCAGTTTTTGAAATCGATCGCGCGGACGGGCTTCGGGCCCCAGCTTTTTTACGACTGGCGGTACCTGCCCGACGGAAAGCCGGACCCGGGATTTTCCCTGAACAAACGGCGCTACAAAAATGCGTCCCTCCTGGTCACGCGCAACAATTTCGGCTGCGGCTCAAGCCGCGAGCACGCGGTGTGGGCCATCCTCCAGGGTGGTTTTCAGGCTGTCGTCGCTCCCTGGAAAACGAACGGGGACGACCGCATCCCCGCGTTCGCGGACA
>JAHFFL010000169.1 GCA_023247955.1 Candidatus Omnitrophota bacterium | reverse complement strand
CTGGGCCGTGATATTCACGCATTTTGACTGAAGATCAATCACCGGCTGGTTTCCGCCGTGATGGCCAAACTTCAGTTTAAAAGTCTTTCCCCCAAAGACCTGCCCGAGAATCTTGTGGCCGAGACAAATGCCGAATATCGGCATTTTACCGATCAAGGCCTTCACGGTCCCTACAATATAGGGAAGCGCTTCAGGGTCGCCGGGACCGTTGGAAAGAAAAAGTCCGTGCGGCTTGGTGGAGAGTATTTCATCGGCCGCCGCGGTGGCCGGCACCACCCTTACCCGGCAATTTCTCTTTTGCAAATGACGCAGGATATTGTGTTTGATCCCCGAATCAATCGCGACCACGCGGTACTTGCCCGTTTTATTCCACTCATAGCCACTTTTGCAGGTCACTTCCTTGATGAGGTCCCTGCCGATCAGCCCCGGAGAGGCTGCCGCTTTTTTGACAAGCGCCGCCGGATCGAGGTCTTTCGATGAAATCACGCCCTTTTTAGCGCCCTCTTCCCTCAGGTGTTTGGTAAGCGCCCGCGTGTCGATGCCCTCAATGCCGACCACGCCGTTTCTTTTAAGGTAAGAACCCAAATCTTCGGTCGCGCGCCAGTTGGAGCTGATGCGGCTTGATTCCTTCACGATGAAACCCTCAACAAACGGCCGTGTGGACTCAACGTCCTCGCGATTGACGCCGGTGTTGCCGATCAAGGGATAGGTCATGCACACCATCTGGCCTTTGTAAGAGGGGTCGGTGAGAATTTCCTGATAGCCCATCATGCTGGTGTTGAACACGACTTCGCCGGCGGCTTCTCCCTCGGCGCCAAAAGAATAGCCGCGAAACACTTTTCCGTCTTCCAACGCGAGTAGCGCTTCTTTTTTACTCATCTTGCAAAACCTTTAAATCCAAAATCCGAATATCGAAATTCGGATTTCGTGCTTCGGATTTCAGCATTTTATTAATCCATTTTGCAAAACATGCCTTCCATCGCAAAACACATCGGTCGCGCGGCCCTTGAGCTTCCTGCCGAGAAACGGCGTGTTGCTCGATTTGGATTCAAATTCTTTTTTATCCACAATCCATTCCACTTCGGGGTCGAAGATCGTCACATCCGCGACCGCGCCCCCAGACAAATGTCCACGGTCTATTTTTAAAATCTCGGCCGGTTTGACGGACATTTTATAAACAAGCTCCTTCAAAGAAATCACCCCTTCTTTTACAAGCGCCAATGAAAGTGCCAGCGAAGTCTCAAGACCCGTGATCCCGAAGGGCGCCTGGTCAAACTCGGCGTCCTTTTCGTTCTCTGAATGCGGCGCGTGGTCCGTCGAAATGATGTCGAGTGTGCCGTCCTTCAGTGCCTGCTTGATCGCCGCGACGTCTTCGACGGTGCGCAGCGGCGGGTTCATCTTCGCGGCGGTGTTGTAGTGAAGCACCGCCTCTTCGGTCAAATGGAAATAATGGGGACAAGTCTCCGCCGTGACCTTCGAGCCCTGGGATTTGGCCTGACGGATGAGATCAATCGATTTTTTGCTCGAAATATGGCAAAAATGGAGCCGGCCGCCGGTGAGATCGGCAAGCTGAATGTCGCGCGCGACCTCGACGCTCTCGGCCTCGGCCGGAATTCCCGGCAGGCCTAATTTCGTCGACACCGACCCTTCATTCATGCAGCCACCGCAGAAAAGCTCCTCATCCTGGCAGTGGACCATGATCACGAGCTCAAATTTTTTCGCGTACTCGAGCGCCCGCCTTAGGATATTGGAATTGGAAATCGGCCGGCCGTCGTCGGAGAGTGCGACCGCACCCCCTTTTTTGAGCTCCCCGAACTCCGTGAGCTCTTTGCCCTCCTGCTTCAATGTCACGGCCCCCACCGGCCACACGCGCACGAGCGCCAGGCGCCGGGCCTCCCCGATGAGAAACTCCATGTCCGAGCGGCTGTCGGCGATGGGATTGGTATTGGGCATCGGGCATACGCTCGTAAACCCGCCTTTGACAGCGGCTCTTAGCCCGGTCTCAACGGTCTCTTTATATTCAAAACCGGGTTGTCTCAAATGCACATGCGCGTCAATCAGACCCGGACAGACGATTTTTCCCTTCGCGTTTATTTCTTTATCCGCCTTGTCAGTGACGGATTTCGCGACTTTCTTGATCCGGTCATTTTCTATCAGCACGTCCATGACCGCATCGAGACTATTTTTAGGATCCACGACGTGACCGTTTTTGATAAGTATTTTCATCGTTCCACCAAAGTTGTCAAAAACAATGTTGCCATCCTCACCGCCACGCCGTTAGTCACTTGGTCGAGGATCACCGACTGCGCGCCGTCGGCTACCTCACCGGCCAGCTCCACACCGCGATTCACGGGCCCCGGATGCATGATGATGACGTCGGGCTTGGCTTTTTTCAAGCGTTCTTTCGAGATGCCGTATTCCGCCGCGTATTCGCGGATCGAGGGGAAGAAAAGCCCGCGCTGGCGCTCGAGCTGGATGCGCAGGATGTTGAGCACATCCTGCTCCCGTATCGCCTGGTCCAGATCATAACAGACCTCGACGCCCATTTTCTCAATGCCGAGCGGAATAAGCGTCGGTGGGCCGCAAACGGTGACCTTGGCTCCCAATTTTTTAAGCCCCCAGATATTGGACCTGGCCACCCGCGAGTGCAGGATATCCCCTACCAGACACACCTTTAGTCCTTCAATCTTCTTTTTTTTCTCGCGTATCGTGAAAATATCGAGCAGCCCTTGAGTCGGGTGTTCGTGTATCCCGTCTCCGGCGTTAATCACACCCGCCTTGATCGAGCGCGCCAGATACTCCGCGGCGCCCGAGGAGGAGTGGCGCATCACGATCGTATCGACGTGCATCGCCTCGAGGTTGCGCGCGGTGTCGCGGAGACTTTCTCCCTTGGAAGTGCTGGATCCCGACGAGGAAAAATTCACGATATCGGCCGAGAGGCGCTTGGCGGCGAGCTCGAAGCTCGTGCGCGTG
>JAHFFL010000168.1 GCA_023247955.1 Candidatus Omnitrophota bacterium | reverse complement strand
CGCTACCGCGCCGGTTTGCGCGATTTCCACGATGCCGATTTTTTTGAGCGCCTCAAAAATCTTTTTGGTAGTTTCCCTGCTCTCGGTGCATTCGAGCGAGAGGACCTTTTCATTCTCATCCGCCAACTGCATCCGGTATTTCGACAAAAACGGTTTGAGGGCTTCTTTTACGGCCGCCGTATTCTTCATCTTCACGAGCATGAGCTCGCGATCGATAAAACCCTCCTCGGCCTCCGTCAGGTCCTGTATCTTGATCACGTCAATCAGCTTGTTGAGTTGTTTTTTGATCTGCTCAAGCGTTTTCTGGTCTCCGCGGGACACGAGCGTGATTCGCGACATCGTCGGGTCTTCGGTCTCGCCCACCGCCAGGGAATCGATGTTGAAACCGCGGGCAGAAAAAAGACCGACCACATGCGACAGGACGCCGGCGCGGTTTTCCACCAGCACCGACAAGATACGCTCCTCCACCGGAGTTTGTTCATGTACCGCCATATGAGCCCTTTACTTTATCCTTTCGGATTTCGTGCTTCGAATTTCGAATTTTCTTTTAAGCCATGTCCATGATTTCTTCAAACGACTTGCCCGACGGAATCATCGGAAACACGTTCTCCTCTTCGCGCACGATGAAATCCAGCACGCACGGCCTGTCGGTGATGGTCTTCGACCAGTGGATCGCCTTCTCGACGTCTTCTTTTTTCACCACGCGCTGCCCGCAGCCGCCGTAGGCCTCGGCAAGCTTCACAAAATCAGGATTACCGGACATCTCCGAACTGGAATAACGGTGGTTGTAAAATGCCTCCTGCCACTGGCGCACCATGCCGAGATAGTTGTTGTTGATGATCGCGATCTTCACCGGCAGCTTGTTCACCACGGCCGTCGCCATCTCCTGAATATTCATCTGGATCGAGCCGTCTCCCGAAATACACACGACCGTCTTTTTGGGAAACGCGAACTGCGCCCCGATGGCCGCCGGAAAACCGTAACCCATAGTCCCGAGTCCGCCGCTGGTCAGAAATTGGTTCGGCCCGTTGAGCTTATAATACTGCGCCGCCCACATCTGGTGCTGTCCGACATCGGTGGTGACGATCGCGTCGCCACCCAAAATCTCGCAAAGCTTCTGTATCGCATACTGCGGCCGAATCTCTTTGTCGTCGTCCTTGTAGCGCAGAGGGCTCTCTTTCTTCCACTGCTCGATTTCGGCGAACCACGCCGCCGTGTCGACGGGCTTGACGATTTTATTGAGCTCCGCAAGAATCTGTTTGACGTCGCCCACGATCGGCACGTCGACCTTGATGTTTTTTGAAATCGCCGAGGGGTCCACGTCCATGTGGATCACCTTGGCCTTGGGCGCGAACTTTGTCAAATCACCGGTCACGCGGTCGTCAAAACGCGCGCCCACCGCGATCAGAAGATCGGATTCATGCACCGCGCGGTTCGCGTACACGGTGCCGTGCATTCCGAGCATCCCCATAAATTGCGGATGAGTGCCGGGAACGCCGCCGAGTCCCATCAGCGTGTTCGTGCACGGCGCCTTGGTTTTTTCCACAAACTCAATCAGCTCTTTGGAGGCACCCGAAATAATGACCCCGCCACCCGTATAAACCACGGGCCTTTTGGACTCGGCGATGAGCTTGGCCGCTTTTTTGATCTGCCCGGGATGGCCCTGCAAAACCGGCTTGAACCCGCGAATATTCACGGTCTCCGGATAGTGAAAATCAAACTTCGCGAGACTCACGTCCGAGGGAAAATCGACGAGAACGGGCCCGGGCCTCCCGTGAGACGCCAGCCAAAATGCCTCTTTGAGAACACGCGGCAAATCCAAGACATTCTTCACCAAATAGTTGTGTTTGGTGATGGGCCGCGTGATCCCGGTCACGTCCGCTTCCTGAAACGCGTCGTTTCCGATCAAGAACGACTTCACCTGTCCGGTGACAACCACGAGCGGAATGGAGTCCATGTAGGCGTCGGCTATCCCCGTGACGGTGTTGGTCGCACCGGGCCCCGAGGTCACGACCACCACCCCCGGCTTTCCTGTCGCCCGCGCATAGCCCTCGGCCATGTGGACGGCTCCTTGCTCATGCCGCACCAAAATGACTTTAAATTTGGCGTCATAAAGCGCGTCGTATAAAGGAAGACAGGCCCCTCCGGGGAGCCCGAAGACATACTCGACCCCTTCCTTGGAAAACGCCTCCACCACCGCCTTTGCGCCCGTCATTTCAGCCATAACCGTCCCCCGCTACAAAGAAAAAAACTCCCTCTGCCCTAACTTTCGATGGGAGTTAACGTAAGTCCAGCAAATTGTGTATTATAGCACGAATCCGAGGGGGGTCAAAAGAAAAGGGTTTAAGCGCTTTATTTCTTATAAAAACGGGGAATACGCTCGTGGATCGCGCAGGTGATTTCGTAAGGAATCGTTCCTATCAAGTCCGCCAGCTCCGATGCGGAGACTTCCCCTTTGGCGCCGGCTCCGATGAGCACCACCTCATCCCAGCGGCGCACACCCGGCACCTTTCCCACATCAATGAGCGTATGGTCCATCGTGACCCGGCCCACCACGGGACAGCGGACATCACGCACAAAAACGGAAGCCTTGTTTGAAAAGCCGATGCGGTAGCCATGGCTGTAGCCGACGGGAAGCGTCGCGATGATGCTTTTTCCGGGCGAGATATAAGTGGAGCCGTAGCTCAGCGCCCGCCCCTCCTCCACGTTTTTCAAGAAAGAGATGCGCGTCTTGAGGGACAAAACCGGGCGAACCCCGGGCGGAAGCGAGCCTCGCCCCGCCCCATCCATCCCATAAAGCACGATGCCCGGCCGTACAAGATTGAGATGGGCCTTCTTGAAACGCAAGAGCCCCAGGCTGTTTGCCGCATGCAGATAACGGGGCCTGAAACCCAGCCTGTTTGCTTTTTTGACCACATCATTGAAGGTCTTGATTTGCCGCTCCGTCAAAGTCTTGTCTGACCGGTCGGCATTGGCAAAATGGGTATAGA
>JAHFFL010000167.1 GCA_023247955.1 Candidatus Omnitrophota bacterium | reverse complement strand
ATCGCGTACGTGAGCGCAATCATGATCGTGCACCCGATCGCCAGCCCGTCCAGGCCATCCGTCAAATTCACCGCGTTGGAGCTGCCCGTGATCACAATCGCGACAAAGAGAACGTAGACCGCGCCCAGCGCGATGGCCCCTTCTTTAAAGAACGGCACACGGACCTCCTGCCATGAAGGAGAATCAAAATAAAGGAACAGGCCGATCAGCACACCGGCGGATATCTGGCCGGCGAGCTTGTTCAGCGCTGTAAGCCCTCTCGAATCTTTTTTTAAGAGTTTTAACTTGTCATCGACAAATCCAATCGCACCGAGCCATACTGTCAACAGAAGACAGAGGAGGATATAGCGGTTTGTCAGATCCGCCCACAAAAGCGTGGAGATGACAAGCGCCCCCAAAATCAGAAGCCCCCCCATCGTGGGCGTCTTGTCCTTCCCTTCATGGGCCGCATAAAGCCGCGAAAACCCTTCGCGCTCGATGGTCTGTTTTAAATTGAGCTTTGAGAGAAAGCCGATGACGCGAGGCCCGACGAGAAGGCACACGAAAAAGGCCGTGAGGCTCGCCATCGCGGAGCGGAATGTGATGTAACGAAAAACATTGAAACCGAAAAAGGCGTCTCTTAAAGGGTAGAGGAGGTGATAAAACATTCGAAGACCTTTTCCATTTGCATGCCGCGCGAACCTTTGACCAGAATGAAGTCCCCCGGTGCGGCAAGTTCCCGGCAGAGCCGTCCGGCCTCTTGGCTGTCTTGGACCGCGTGGATCCTCTGCGGATCAAATCCCCTTTTCAGCGCCTCCTCCACAAGCAGCTTGCAGCGGGGGCCCGCGGCGATCACAAAATCGAAGAGAAATCCCGCCAGGAGCGCGCCGAATTCCCGGTGGATCTCCTCGGAGCTTGCTCCCAATTCCAGCATATCCCCGCACACCACGCCCTTCTTCTCGCGGATCTTGAATTCCTTCAGCGTCTCGAGCGCCGCCTTGAAGGAATTCGGATTCGAATTGTAGGAATCATCGATAAAACGCACCCCCCCGATATTCCTCAGGAAGACCCTGCCGGGTACCGGTTTGAAAGTCGCCAGCCCCTGTTGAATCATGGAAAATGGCAGGCCGAGCGAACTGGCCGCGAGAATCACGAGAAGGCAATTCAGAATATTGTGACGCCCGATGAGGTGCGTCTCAATGAGTTTTTCGCCGACATAAAAAGAGGTGCCCCCTTCGTGGCACCAGATCCGCTCGGCGGTCAGATCGTGTCCCTCTTCGGCGAAGCCGACGCGGAGCACCCGGTGAACGCCGCTTTGCGCGTCCCGTAGCGCAGCGTCGTGGCCGTTTAAGATCAGAATCCCGCCGCGTTCCAGATGGTTCAAGAGCCTCAGCTTCTCGGCCCGGACCCCTTCCAGGTCTCCGAGGCCTTCCAGGTGCGCGATGCCAATCTGCGTCACGATGCCGATCTGGGGAGACAAGATCGAGGACAGCCTCTCGATCTCCCCCGGCCGGTTGGTGCCAAGCTCCAGCACCAGCACCTCGTGCCCCGGCTCCAGCTGCAGGATCGTCTTGGGGACGCCGATGAGATTATTTTCAGTGCCCCGGTTTTTTAACACGCGGAATTTCTGGGACAGCACATGCGCCAGCATCTCTTTGACAGTCGTCTTCCCGCAGCTGCCGGTCACGGCGACCGCCGGAATCTTGAACTGCTGCCGATAAAACCTCGCCAGGTCGCCATAGGCGAGCCGCGTGTCTTCCACTAAGATGAAGTTGGCAGCACCCTCCAAACCCGGCGGCACTCGCTTGGGATCCGAGACCACACAATGCCGGGCTCCTTTTTGGAGCGCCTCCGTAATAAAATCGTGGCCGTCGAAACGCTCGCCGATGAGCGCAAAAAACGCGTCATCCCTCTCGATCGTTCGTGTGTCGGTTGAGATCCTGTGAATCGGGAAACTTTCATTCAACGCACCGATCGGCCTTCCGCCCGTCGCGCTCAAGAAGTCGTTCGTTTTAATGTCCATCTAGGACCCTTTTTGCCTCTTCCCTATCACTGAAAGGAATCATGCGCTCTCCGACCACCTGCGTACGCTCATGCCCTTTCCCAGCAAGCAACACGATATCTCCGCTTCGAGCGGACAAAAGGGCCTGGCGAATCGCTTTTTTCCGATCCAGCACGACCACAAAATTCCTGTATCCGCCCGGAAACCCCGCACAGACTTCAGATGCGATCTGCCGCGGATCCTCCGAGCGCGGGTTATCGGAGGTCACGATGACAAAATCCGAGTAGCGGCCTGCGACCTCAGCCATCCGAGGGCGTTTTGTCCGATCGCGGTCGCCACCGCATCCAAACACCGTCACGAGCCTTCTCTTCTTGTAAGGCGCCAGGCTCCCCAGCACATTTTCAAGGCCGTCCGGTGTATGGGCAAAATCAACGACCACCTTGAAGTCCTGGCCGCATTCCACCGCCTCTAATCTTCCCGGAACCCCCGGGAAGTCCGCAAGACACTCGGCGCAAGCGCTCAGGTCAAAACCCAGGCCGTGCATGACGAGGAGGGCCCCGAGGACATTGTAGACGTTGTGAAGCCCGATGAGCGGAGACGACAGATCCATCCTTCGTCCACGAAATTGCAATTCAAAACGCGTCGCGCTCGTTCCATAGGAGATATCCTTCGCCGTCAAGTCGGCCTTTTCCCTCACACCGTAGGTCAATACCTGGCAACCCGCCTTCTCCCTCAGCCGTTCACCCCACGTGTCATCTGAATTCAAAACGGCTATTTTCTCCGGCCCCAATCCCAAAAAAAGCCTTGATTTGCATTCAAAGTACGCCTCCATGGATACGTGATAATCCAAATGGTCCTGTGTCAGGTTTGTAAAAAGTGCGGCGTCAAACTGAATCCCATCCACGCGGTTTTGGTCGAGCGCGTGCGATGAAACTTCCAGCACGGCCCAGCGACAGCCGGCGCCTGCCATCTCGGATAAAATGCCCTGAAGCCTCAGCGGTCCCGGCGTCGTCTCCACGGCGGGAAATTCCGCATCCGCAAAACGATAATTGACC
>JAHFFL010000166.1 GCA_023247955.1 Candidatus Omnitrophota bacterium | reverse complement strand
TTCCGGGTTTGTGGACGCCGGCGTGATCTGGGCCATGCGTCCTTCATGGTAAATACTCGAGGCCGCCTTGGTACAGCTGGAATTAAAGTGCCCGACCACGGCAATCACATCGGGATTCGCCGCAAGCTTATTGGCGGCAAGCACCGCCTGCGTGGGATTATGCTGATCATCCAACGGCACGAGTTTTAATCTCGTCTGCCCGAACACCGGCCCTTTGACGTTGGCATCCTCCACGGCCATCTGGGCGCCCTGTAAAACCCCCGTCCCCACATACGCCTGGTCGCCGGTGAGCGGCGCCACAAGACCTATCAGCGCCTCATTTTCCTTTGCCGCGGCGGGGGAATTGAAGAGAATAAATGCCGAAATACAAACAGCGGATAGCGAATAGCGGATAGCGGATAAAAAGGCCATGCGCTATTTTTTATTCCCGGAGGCCTTGGAGCGCTTGAGATTTCTTATCAACACGTCGAGCATGCGGTCGAGCTTTTCAAACTCGTCCATCTTTGAAAAAAATCCCGAGACGTTGAGTCCGTGCGTCTTATGAAGAATCGCGTCATCCGCGTACGCCGTGACAATCACGACGGGGATTTCATTGTCAAACTCTCGGATCTTCCTCAAGACCTCGATGCCGTTCATTTCGGGCATCTTGAAATCCACAAACACGATGTCCACGCCCTTGGCTCGGATCTTTTCGATGGCGGCGGCGCAATCACCGGTGGCGGTGACAGTGTAGCCTTTGGATTGCATCCAAAAGGACATGGTCTCGAGAAAATCTGGCTGATCATCAAGAAAAAGTATGCGGATTGAATCGGACATGACAGGTTTTCAACCTCCGGAGTTTTATACTTGTTTAAGCGGCAGCGTGAAAGTGAAAGTCGAGCCTTTTTTTTCCGCGCTTTCGACCAAGATCTTGCCGCCGTGCCGTTCAACGATCTCCTTGGCGATGGAAAGCCCCAGACCCGTGCCGCTGATGCCTTGCTGATCGCCGAATTGTTCGAAACGCCCGAATAGTTTCGGCATATTTTCCTCGGTGATGCCTATACCGGTGTCGGAAACAGTCACTACGGCCTTCTCCCGGTCCGCGCTCAAAGAACCCTGCACCGTGATCCTGCCGCCCCGCGGCGTGAACTTGATCGCGTTGCCGATCAGGTTGTTCAAAACCTGAGTGATCCTGGCCGGGTCCAAAGTGACGGCCGGAAAATCCCCTTCTATTTTCCGTATGATCTGCACGTCCTTGGAATTCGCCCAGGTATCCAGGCTGTCGCAGGCGTCCAGGATCAGCCTGTCCAGTTGCGCCGGCACGGCCTCAAAACGCATCCGGCCCGAATTGATCTTCGCGACATCCAGAAGCTCCTCGACGAGCCGGCTCAAATGTCCGAGGTTCCGCGAAACAATATTGACAAAATTCTCCTGCGCGGGGTTGAGTCCGCCCGTGCTCTCGCTCAGCAAAAGAGCCGTCGCCTTCTGCATCGCCACAATCGGCGTGCGCAACTCATGCGTAAGATTCGAGACGAATTTTTCCTTCATCTCGTCCAGCTCGCCTTGGGCGGACTTATTTTTGGATTTCGCCTCTTTCAAAATGTCCCTCCGCGCACAGGGCGCTCCCTATAAAACTCCGCCCTTCCTGAAATCGGCCGTCAAACCAGGAAGGGCGTTGGAAACTGCGAAAATTGTTAATTGCCGGAAGAAGGGACCTGAGCCGAGCTGTCGACAGGCGCCGGCCCGCTTAAAAACGGCTTCAAGGCCGCCCAAGTTTTGGACCCCACTTTGCCGTCCACCTTAAGGGCATGGCTTTTCTGAAAAGCCTCGATGGCCTTCTTAGATGCCGGCCCGATCTTTCCGTCGATCGCCCCGCTGTAAAAGCCCGAGTTTTTGAGCGCGGTTTGGATTTTTTGCGCTTCGGACAGGCTTGTGTCGCCGCCGGCGGCCATATCCGTCGAGACGAAAGCCGGAGGAACCGTCGCGGCAGGAGCCGTGGCGCCTTGCGTCACCGGCGAAGTCTCAACCGGCAAGGCCTCAACAGCGGCCTGCTGTGCACTGCCGCTGGCCTGAGGAAGCTGAGCCAAATCCTCGCCGCCGCTCAAGGAATCAAAAGTCTGGTTTGCCGGGTTCGCGCTTTCCGTTGATTTTTTCGCGCATCCCACCGCTACGAGCCCCAAAGCCAAAAACGCTCCCGCAACACCTATTGCATATCGCCTCATCTTTGCTTCCTCATTTTTGTGATGTGAACTTAAAAATTGGATTAAACTGCCCGCTAAATCAACTTGGGGCGAGTATACCCGCCGCCTCCGTCCTTGTCAAGCCGCGTGGTTTTGATTATCATAGGGTCGCCACGTCTTTTTAAGGAGGTCGAATATGGCGTCGATATTTGCACGGATCGTAAAAGGTGATCTGCCCTGCCACAAGATCCTGGAGGATGAGCGTTATTTTTCTTTTCTGGCGATACACGCGATAAAGCCGGGCCACACGCTGGCGATCCCGAAAAAAGAGATCGACGATATCTTCGATGTTGAGGATGAGCTTCTGGCGGGTCTTATGCTTTTTTCTAAAAAGGTGGCGGGCGCGGTGCGCAAAGCGTTTCCCTGCAAAAAGGTGGCCCTCATGGTCTACGGCCTTGAGGTGCCGCATGCGCACGTGCATCTTGTGCCGGTGCACGGCGTGCCGGGCGAACTCAATTTCTCAAACGCCAGGTCCGCGAGCGATAAAGAGCTCTCCGCGGCCGCGGAGAAAATCAGGGCTTACCTTAACTAACCACTTCAAATCCCGCGCCGACAAAATCAGCATCGAAACTAAAGACTCTCCGGATTCCTAAGTCTTTCATCACCACGAATGAGGTCGCGTCGGTGAAGCTGTATTCCTTGTCCTTATATTTTTTAAATTGTTCCCACGCCCGCCGGATGTCTTTCTCCGCCACGTAAACCAATTTGATGATGCCGCTCTGAAATATGGATTTGCCAGCTCTCACGGATGTCGCGTGGTCGGTGCGAACACTGATCAGCGTGAGCGTTTCATCCAAAACATAGTTTGTATAAACTGGA
>JAHFFL010000165.1 GCA_023247955.1 Candidatus Omnitrophota bacterium | reverse complement strand
GGGGGCGGTGGGAGGATCTCGAGCTAAAATCGGCGATTTTGAGGGATACGCGTTTTGTGAATTGGGTTTCGAAATCGGGAGGCTCGACGCTTTCACCGCTGCAAAAACAACTTTTTAACGATTACTATGTGGAACGGAAAAGGGCCGAAGCAATTGCCGAGATGCGCAGAATCGCAACGCATGCGGTCCGTCCGGTGCTCGCGCGGGTCTATGAAATCGTTTCGGCGGAATGGAACAGTTATTTCCGGATGGGAAAAACGCGGCTCGACGAAAAGGAGATGCGGGCGCCGGTTCGAAGGCTGGGATATTCTCCCGTCCGTATTCGTACGGCGTTATCGATTCTTGGGGAGGAAGAATGGCCGGGCCGGAAGTCGCTCTCGGTCCGTCGGTTGACGCTTTTGCCGGAACGCTATTTTAAAGAACTGTTGCGGAATTTTGAAAAGGTATCGTTTCAACAACTTAAAAGGCTGCTCGGCCGTTATGGTTTGAAGCTGAGCGATTGGAAAGACCGTAGAAATTGGGGTTCTAAAAGCTGGTTGATTCGCGACATTCCCTGTATTCTCTATGAGCTGCTTGAGGTAAATCGAAAGGGCGCCTTACAGGGACTCACGATAAGAGACGACGGGTTTCAGGGCGCAGGACTGCCGGTTCCGGCAATGTCCGGCGATTGGGCGATTGTTGCCGGCAAAGAAGCTTCGAGCCCGAGTCTTGAGATTCAAGTGGTTTCGATGGATACGGAGCGGCTTTATCAAGCCGTAGCTCAAACCCGATTGAATCCCGCAAGTATCAACTTCGATATCAGAAAGCCCGGATGGCGGTTTGAGATCAAGCCGGTTCTTATCGCGATGGCCGGAGAACTCCTAAAAGGCCGCGGGCCGCATGAAGTCGTCCGTTTCGGCGAGCAGCTCCTGAGCGGCACGCGTGCGGCGACAAATGTGCCTAGCCGGCGTCCGGGTGCACGGACCGCCCTAAATCGCGACGAATCTTTGATGAGAAATACTCCGCGCGGTACCCCAAAACTCAGTAGAGATGATCGCTCCAGAATCGTCCGAGCGATAAAATCTGTCCAGACGTTTAATCGGGGCGCGCACGCGGAACGGCTTCTCAGATTTATGAAGGGGATGTCTCTTCCTCATCGAGGAAGACATCACCTCCAGGATGCAGGAAGGAGCATTCGTTTGCTCAAGGGTTTGCTCGGGCCGCATCGTATCGGAAAGTTTACGATAGGAAAATTTGAGGGTCGATCGGATTATGACCGGATCGCGGCGATGTTGAAAGAGGCGGAGGTTGAGCCTGTCATCGATGAAGTTTATAGCCGTCTCATTAAATCTTCTCCGGGTGGTCACAATCGCCCCGGGACGGTCAAACGAACCGGCGCGCCGGGCGGGGGTCAACGACGCTCTTCTTTTGCCGACGAACTGTCCACAATAAAAGCGCAGAGCGACCTTGTCACTTATTGGATCAATCGTGAACTTCTTGAAGAGGCGCAAGACGGTTTCCAGACGCTGAAGTCGCAGCTTGAAGCTTTTCTTTCAAAATATCCATCGTCCATCGCACAGAAAAATGTCGGCTTCTGGATCAAAGACGCTATCGGACGCGCAAACCGGCTGGCGACCGCTTACATTCATTTCTCCAGTCAGAAGAGAGATCTATCGGAGTTTGAGCGGTCTTTGGCTAATCTTGATGTTGTCGCCGAGATGATTAAGCAATACGAAGCCGTCGAAAGAACGCACAAAGAGTCTTTCTATTTTCTTAAAAATTGCACAAGCGCCGTCACGCTTCTCAAAAAGTTATTTCCGGGTATTCCCGACGAGCGGCGGGATCAGCTCTTAGGGCATGTCCAGGGACTTTTGGACGTGGCAAAAAGCTTTTGGGAATCGGGAGAATTCGATTATTTTCTGGGAGATCAGGGACCCTATCTGGACGAGAGTTACGGTACCCTCGCGGCGCTGAGGAACACAGGCGTGCGGCGAGCGAAAGATGCCAGGACAACGGAATTATCCACCGATGCCATTGAAGGTCTGGCCGGTAAGGGTTGGGGCGGACAGACCTTCGGCTTAAAGGATCTTTCACAGCGATATGAAGTGGCTGAAAGAGATTGGGGATGGCTGGTGAGTGCCGTGCCATCAGGCCGTCCCGATGATAAGAGTTATGGATCTGCGCTCCAGGCGACGCTCGATTCATTAGGAGACTTTCTGCGGAACAATTTTTCAAACGTGGACAGCACGGCCGTCAATAAAAATACGCTATTTGGCACGCCGCGCAGAGACGCGCTCTCTTTAAGAATCGTCAAGAAACCTACGGAGGGCGACAAGACCACGGTTACCTTGTATTTGCTCCGGAGGACGCCATCCGGGACGCAGGGGGATGAAATTTCGAAAACGGTGCTTGGGATTCCTTCACAAACCCTGGAGGAAAAAATTTCAAACGCAATTTTATATTTTGCGGATTTGATCAATGCCTATCAACCGTCCAAAGTAGGCGTCACGATCGAAAATGCGCCTGCTGCTGCAAAGATCAGCCCGATCGGACTGATTAACGAATTGACCCCTAAAATAACGCTTCCTGTGGATACGATTGAGTTTTTTCCAGGACCGCTTGGAGAGGCAGCGTCTCCTACGGCAGCTCCTGCGCCGCCGCCTCCTATAAAAGCCGAGGTACCGCCGCCCTCGTCAAACTCTCCGATCCGCATTCTTTCTAAAGTGGCTGCGGCAAAACCCGAAGCGGCTCCTGTACCCCCGGCATTTTCGTTGTCTACCCCAGTACAAACGAAGCCGCAGGATCCGCAGCATGTTCTGATCGCCGGGGAGGTAAGAACGCGGCTCAGGGAAGCGGACGAAAAGCTGGCCACCGCGCTTGAGCGATGGGGAGAAATATCGAAAAGCGTAGACGGGACGATTGGAGCTCATGGGTCCGTTGTCCGGCTCGACATGCAGATTCGCTACGTTCGGGATGACTTGAGACGATTCCTCAACCAGCCGACCGGTTCAAAAAGGCCCAGTTTCGACGAGGGTAAACTTGCGAAAGAAGAGCTGGTTGTTGAGTT
>JAHFFL010000164.1 GCA_023247955.1 Candidatus Omnitrophota bacterium | reverse complement strand
CAAGCCTGGTTTTTTCCCCTATCCTTTTTGCCGCCGACCCGCGCTATTTGATTGCCGCAGCCAAGACTGGTTTTGAAGAGGAATACGGAAGACGGGCCCCGCACGCTATCGTCGCAAGCCGCGCGGTCGCGGGATTTGAACGGGCCGAGGCGGAGATAGCGCGCCAGGGCGCTATCCAAGCGATGTCCCAAGCCGGTGCGTTTCTCCCGCCGCAAGCCGCAGCTCAGGCACTTTCTCCAACCGAACAGGAATTCATGCGGCAAGTTTCGAACGGCGTCTATGAGGCCACCTACGATGATTTTATGAAACAACAACTGCAGAGTTTATTTCCCACGAGCATCACGCAAAAGTATGGCGACCAGGCCCTGGCTCACATAGAACTCTTGGGTATGGAAAGTCGCGTCTATGAACAACTGGCGAGTCTTTATGATTCCGTGGTTTTCTTCCCCTCCAGCATGATGCTGGATTCGACGAAGTTCTACGGTGATCTGGTGGACAGCGGGACGCTGGGTTTGGGGCATCCGTTCAAGTTTGATATTCAGGGCATTGGCATGTCCACCGACAATCTTAATCAACAAGATCTGGAGAAGGATTTCGGCCCGCTTCTTGAAAACGCGTTCAGCGCCTTCATGGACGCCTCCCATACGCTCTCTATCCAGCAAGGCGCCGCCGCTCTTCATTTGAATGCAATTAAGGATGGCAGCCAAGGCACGGATCTTTTTAGCGATGTACGGTTTGTGCTCGCGCAGGAACTTGCCCACCGGTGGGCGATGCACCTGTCGTCAAAAGGCATCGGCCAAAATCCGTTTGGCATACTTTCCGATGACGGGGCGCATTGGAGCCCGTTCTTTAACGCCGGCTCCTCGCCGATGGACGGCATGGAGTGGCAGGACTTGGGAGGCGGCCGTTTTCAATTGAAAAAATTCTGGGGCCTGGATTTGTCAAATCTTACTTCCGCTACGCCCTCTTTAGAAAATAGTTTCAATGACTTCGACTTGTACGCGATGGGGTTCTTGAAGGCCGAGCAGGTTGCGCCTTCTTTTGTGATTCAAAATCCCCGTTATAACGGGCGGACGTTGGACGAGGAAGGGTTCTATAATGCTTTTTTTAAAGCGATTGGACAGCAAGACCCTTCATCTCCATTCGGCTTGGTGATCGAGGGACAGAGACGTAACGTAGGGATAGAGGACATCACAAAGATTGAAGGTCCTAGAACACCCGCCGCCGGCGCGGGCGCGCAAAAAGACTTCTCCGTGGCTTTTGTGATCGTCAAAGATAAGAACGACTCGAACAGTACTCTAGGATTTGTTCGCGATCAGGTCAATACTTTAGCTTCCAGGATAGGCGATATTTGGAGTACCGCGACGCGCGGTCTTTCGACGATGACGCTTGGCGCTTTACCCGGCGCCTGGGAAAAGTGGAAAAATATTTTGCTCAGTACTTTTGATGCTTTTCTCCCGGACGCGGACCGCCAAAGAGATTTGGATACGAAAAAGAGCGGCGCGCGTCTTAAGCTGGCCGATGTAGCGGGTCTTGAGACGCGGGTCAGCGAAGCGGACCGTTTGCTGGCGTCGCTCGTCACAAAAGCGCAAACGGACGCCGCGCTCGCCGCGAGACTTGCGCCTATTACCCAGCGTTTGGCGACAGTCAGGCAAGCCATCGCCGGTCAACGCAACGGTCTTGAAGGAGCGTTGACCAGCGCCGAAGGGGGCCTCAACACGCTGATCAGTCAGGGCAGAAGCAATGTGGCGACGGGAGCTGATCAAAGCAGGGCCAACGGTCTTTTGCCGGTCGGTTTTGGACGGCGTACGGACGCCGCTCTTGAAGGTATCGACACGGCTTATGGGCAAGCTGCTACACGACTTGAGAACGCGCGAAAAGCATTTGACGCCGGCAAAACACAGTGGGACGCGGACTTGAGCGCCATTTCTACATTTGTAACTTCTGAGAATACCGACACTTTGCCGCCCACCGGCACTGTCTCAGTTAATGGGGGCGCCTCTTTCAGCGATTCCCCGCGCGTGACCCTGACTTTTTCAGCTCAGGACGACAAGTCGACGGTTACGGGGGTGGATTTATCCACCGATGGAGTTCACTACGCGCGCGTGGCTTTTCAGAGCCAGTTGGTTTTTGACTTGGGCGGGGAAGGAAACATCACCGTCTACGCGAAGTTTGTCGACGCGGCGGGAAACATCTCCGCGACACCCTCTTTATCCAGACCTATTCAGGTGAAAACACTGACCACTTTACCCGGACTTTCATCGATGACGACGCTTTCACAGGCCAAGCCGGGTGGAAATCCCGACGGCGGAGCGACGGTGACTTCCGTCTCCTCGAAAGAGACTCGTATCGATTTCTCGCTAAAGGACAACGATGACATCGCCGTAGCGCGGATCGCGGTAGGAAGCGGCAGTTTTCAGGCGTTGCCGAACACCGGGATTTTTATCCAGGAATCGCCTGTGCCCGCCAATAATTTTCAAATGAAAATCGTGGAAACAGGCGACTTTCGAACCACGCAATTTATTCATTCCAATGGACAATCGATTACCTTCACGTTTCCCGAGAATACGTCGACCGCTTCCTGGCAATACACTTCGAACGGATCTCAGATCGTAACGCGGCCCGCCCAGGCGAGCGACACTTCTTTTCGCCCTACGTCGAACGGCGCCGACAAGTCCTATAATATTTACGTACGGAACCGGCCGAGCGATTCCTGGCGGCTCATTGGCGATAAAGTAAACGCCGCCGCGAGCGGGATCACATCGTGGAAAGACCCTGAGAATCCAGGACTCTCCTCAAACCGTTTTTATAAGGTTGAGGTCGCGGAGACAAGACCGGCCGGATTTACGGGAACTCCCCGCAGTCTTGGCCAGGAAGTGACTATCGCTTTGGCGGCGCCGGAAGGAGAGTACGCCTCGCGCGGACAAAGCACGTCGGTTAAAGTGCGCTTCATCGACAAGAACGGCAAGACAGCTGTTTTTGATAGAGCTCTCGGCTCCGAGCTCAAGCCATACAGTTTCCGATTGTCCGGCAGTGAGGCCCAACAGGGTTTC
>JAHFFL010000163.1 GCA_023247955.1 Candidatus Omnitrophota bacterium | reverse complement strand
GCCCATCCTCCTCTATGTCCTGGGGCAGCTTCCGCCGCCGGCAGCCGCTAAGATTGCGATCGTGGGTTCGCGCGACGCTTCGTTCTACGGCTTGCGTATGTCCAGGGTCATCGCCCGGGATTTGGCCCGGTCAGGCGTGGTGGTCGTCAGCGGTATGGCCCGCGGGATCGACAGCGCCGCTCACGAAGGGACGCTGGACATGGAGGGTATAACACTTGCGGTTTTGGGAGGAGGTCTCTTATCGGTGCCTCAGGCTCAGAGGAAATTCGCGGACCAGATCGCCAAGAAGGGTGCAGTGATCACCGAGTACCCGATGGACACGGTGCCTCGGCCGGGGCACTTTCCCGTGAGAAATCGGATTATCAGCGGCCTGTCGAAAGCCGTGCTCGTCGTGGAGGCCAGGGAGAAAAGCGGGGCGATGATCACCGTCGCCTCTGCCCTTGAGCAGGGCAGGGATGTTTACGCCGTGCCGGGCAATGTGGATTCCCCCCTTTCCACCGGGACCAATTTTCTATTGAAACAAGGCGCAAGGCTTATCACTTCTGCGGATGATATTTTGGCTGAACTCAATATTAGAAAAGGTCCGATGGATTCCCACGGGGATGGATCCGCCGAGGGAAAAAGACCGGATTTGAGCGATGAACAGAACGCGGTCTTATCGCTTTTTGAGAGCGAACCGGTGCATGTGGACGCGCTGATCGAACGAAGCTCTTTAAGTACGCCGAGCGTTATCTCCGCGCTGTCCGTCTTGGAGATCAAGGGTTTTGTGGATCAGAGGCCGGGGAAGAATTTTGTCAGGAGTCTGCCTGCCAGCAGGCAGGTGCAGCGATGACAGTCACGGTTCAGTTGAATGGCGAACCCAGGATTTTTGACAGATCTCTCTCTCTGACGGAGCTTCTCAGGTCTCATTCTCTCCAAAAAGAAAAGGTGGTCGTCGAACTGAATCTGGAGATCGCGCCTCGAGAGAAATTTGATGAAATTTTTATCAAGGAGGGGGATGAGATTGAGATCGTGCATTTTGTTGGAGGCGGTTCCGGAGCCGGGCCCAAGGCCCTCGTGATTGTCGAGTCACCCGCCAAATGCAAGACGATTCATAAATATCTGGGCAAGGATTTTGAGATCACGGCCTCGATGGGGCACGTGATCGACCTCCCGAGGAGCAGGATGGGCATCGATATTGAGAACAATTTTGAGCCAAAATACATCGTGGTGAAAGACAGGAAGAAGGTGCTCTCCGAGCTCAAGAAAAAGGCGAAGGCCAAAAAGGAGATCTACCTCGCCTGCGACCCGGATCGGGAAGGTGAGGCCATCAGCTGGCATCTTCAAAACGAGCTGGGGAAGGGCAAGAAGGTGGCGCGGGTCGTGTTCAATGAGATCACGAAAGAGGCGGTTCAGGAGGCATTCAAGCACCCGACGCAGATTAACATGAACCTCGTCAGCGCCCAACAGGCGCGCCGCGTGGTGGACCGGCTGGTAGGTTACAGCCTGAGTCCCCTCCTGTGGCAAAAGGTGGGGCGGGGTCTCTCGGCCGGGCGCGTGCAGACCGTCGCACTCCGTTTGGTGGTGGACCGCGAACGAGAGATTCAGGTGTTCATCCCCGAGGAGTATTGGACGATCGAGGCCGAGGTCAGGAAGCAGCGCGGCGATCCAAAGCCGTTCGTGGCAAAGCTCGAGAAAATCGCGGACAAAAAAGCGGAGCTTAAAAACGCCAAGGCGGCGGCCGAGGCGCTGGAGAAGGCGCGCCCGCAAAATTTTGTCGTGAAGGAAGTCCGCGATCAAAAAAAGAAGAGAAATCCCGCCGCGCCGTTCACGACGAGCAAGCTTCAGCAGGCGGCGTATAACCTGCTCCGGTTCCCGGCCGCCAAAACGATGAAGGTCGCACAGATGCTCTACGAGGGTATTGAGATTGGATCGGAAGGCAGCGTGGGTCTCATCACTTACATGAGGACCGATTCGGTCCGAATTTCCGAGGGTGCGCTCAAAGAAACCCGTTCCTTCATTACCCGGGAATACGGCAAAAAATACCTGCCGACCACCCCCAATGTTTATAAATCCAAGAAACAGGCACAGGAGGCGCACGAGGCGATCCGTCCGACCTCCGTTTGGCGACGGCCAAGGGATCTTGAGCCGTATCTGACGCCGGATCAGTTCAAGCTCTACACGCTGATTTGGAATCAATTGGTCTCCAGTCAGATGATGCCCGCGATCGTGTCGCAGGGCACGGCGGATATCTCAGCGGGTCCGTATCTTTTCCGGGCGACGGGCAGCCGCGTGGAATTCATGGGGTATTTGGTCGTTCAGGGAAGGGGAGAGGACGAGGATCGCCCGCTTCCTGAGTTGGCGACGGGAGAGAAGCTTTATTTGATTAAAATCGACAGCAACCAGCATTTTACGAAACCTCCTCCACGTTTCACGGACGCGTCGCTCGTAAAGGCATTGGAGGAAAAGGGCATCGGTCGTCCCTCCACGTACGCGCCTACGATTTCGACGCTGACAAGCCGCGATTACGTACGGCGCGAGGGGGGAAGTCTCGTGCCGACGGAGTTGGGGACGCTTATCGTGGATCTGCTCCTGCAGTATTTCTCGAAGGTGCTCGATTTTGAATTCACGGCAAATCTAGAGGAGGAGCTGGATCTCATCGAAGAGGGAAAAGCCGAGTGGGTCGGGGTCGTCAGGGATTTCTACAGCGTTTTCAGTGGTCAGATGGATTTGGCCATGTCCCAGATGCAAACGGTGCGGAGAGAAGTGGAACCGACCGATGAAGTTTGCGAGCAGTGCGGGCGGCCGATGGTGATCAAGTGGGGCCGGCGCGGCCGCTTCATGAGTTGTTCCGGCTGGCCGGACTGCCGGAACGCAAAATCCATCTCCACTAAAGTCCCGTGTCCGAAGTGCGGCAAGGGCAAGTTGGTCGAGCGCCGCGCCCGGTCCGGTCGAGGCCGCCCTTTTTATGGCTGTACCACTTATCCGGGTTGTGACTATATCGGGTACAAGCTTCCGTCGGCTGCTTCGCCAGACGCGGAGAACCGCGAAGACGGGAGGAGTCCTGGCCGCGAGCACTC
>JAHFFL010000162.1 GCA_023247955.1 Candidatus Omnitrophota bacterium | reverse complement strand
CGCTTCCGCCTCCCTGAACTCCCCAGTCCTATACTTCGCGTTTGCCTCATTAAACGGAGACGCCTGCTCAGCCGCCAACACCAGCGAACAGGAAATGGTGAACAAAAACACCATAGCAAATAAAGGGGAAACAAAGTGCCATTTCATTTTAGCTTCACCTTTTCAAATGAGGCGATCACACGGTCGGCCATCGAGTAGGTTTCCTTCATCGGGTGGTCTTCGGCCGCTCCCTTCCCGAACCGCCTTAGCGAAAGTTCGTTAAAAAGCGCTTTAGTATCCGAGAGTAGTTTTGGAGGCGTCATTTCATCCGCCCGTTTTTCGATCAGATCGAGCGACACGCTCTGCGGCGACACGCCGAGCTTATCGGAAAAATACCCGTAAACGGCTCGCGAGATCTCCGCGTAAAATTCATCCGCTTTGTCCCGCTTCATTAAGGAAGCCGCGGACTTGAGGCGGCTCCTCGCGACGCCGTAAGAACGGCGCATGCGGAACAGGTTCTTCTCCCTGGTTTCATCCGTCCGTCTTCCGGATATCACGGAAAAGAAAATAGCGACGGCAATGAGCAGCAGATTCAAAATCCATGCCAACGGATTGCGGGAAAATCCGCGGCCTCTTTTCCTGCCGTCATCGACGGACTTGATGTAACGAATATCCTTGCTGAGTACGGCGACGTTTTCTTTTTCGGAATCCGCCGAAGACGCCTCAAACGAGACCGGCAGCGCCGGCGACTCGGCGGTGTCCGGCGGCTTCACCGACAGAATATGCGTGGCGGTCCTCAGCCCTTTGTACATGTCGGTCTCCGAGTCAAAATACACAAAATCGAGCGCCGGAATCGTGAATACACCCGCTTTCTTCGGCACAATCACGGTTTCAGTCACCTTTTCCCCTTCCACTTTTTTATTGTCTTTCGAAATGTGCGTCGAACTTGCAGAATCGTAAATCTTGAAATCCTCCAGTTTGGGGAATGCCGGCGTCTGGATGGTGTTGATATTGCCCTCACCGGTGATGCGAACGCGGTACGTCACGGCATCGCCGACATGGACTTCTTCTTTATCCACCGAGCCTTCAATCCTGTACCGTCCGACGGCGCCGTTAAAACCGGCGGGCCTACCCTGCTCGGGAAGCGCTTTGGCCGTCAGCGTGACCTTGTCGGCATGCAAAAGCTTGGGGACAACCTGCGAGACAAAAGAAGGTAAACTGCGCCCGCGGCGGCCGAAGATATTGTAGGAAAAAAATGTGTCAAAATTGTCTTCGTCGCGCATTTCCACGGCGACCGAGAGCGTGCCCGGATCAATGGAAAACACTCCCGCCTGCGTGGGAAAGAGCGCTACTTTCCGCACATCGGCCACGACATAGCGCGAGCTGTTGATGATCTGCTCCGTCCTCCGCAGCGTTTTGTCCGGCGGAAAATCCTCAACCCAAAAACCGGTAGTCTCGGGCTCCTTGTCAAAACCTTTATAGGTCGCCGTAAGCCGCGTGTAAAGCGTGTAAGTCATCGTCGCCGGTTCGTTGACATACACTTCGTCTTTATCCAACCATACCTTGACGAAGATGTCCTCGCTTTTGACGTTGGCGGCCGGTAAGGCCTTGCGCGGCGGAGAAAATATCGCGCTTGCGACGGCCGGTGGCCGGGATTGCGGCGGCGAAGGACCGCCGGCACCGTCGGTGACGACCACCTGTACCGGCGCCACCCGGTAGGCCTTGTCTCCTATCTCGATTTCAAAAGGGCCGATGCTTTTGGTGCCGGTCGAGTTGGCGATCAGCACATAGCTGAAAATACTCCTCGAGGATTTCCTTCCGTTGATGAACGAGATCTCCTGGGAATGGCCTTGAGAAAACGAGCTGAAACCTTCTATCGAGGAGACCTTTGGCTGAGAGACAGATCCGTCGGCATTGGAAATCACGATATCCAGCGTCAGGTCCTCGCCGACAGACAGGCGCGTGCGGCTCACGTTGGTCTCAATCGACACCTCCGCGAACGCGGGAACTGAGAAACTCAAGATAAACACCGCACAAATAAAAAAAGTTTTGATAGACATTACCAGTCTTGCTCCGAGATGCGCTGGGGTCTGGTCAGATTTTTTCGGTCGCCGCTCAACTTCAACACCTGCTGCTCATGATCGCCGAGGGCGTTCAAGATCTGCTCGGCCCGTTTTTCGGCCTCGCCCTTCTTCTCCGCTCCGCCGGCCGACCCGGACTGCTCGCGCTTTTCCTGCGGTTGTTCTTTTTCACCACCGCCCGGCTGTTTATCTTTATTTTCTTTGTTGTCTTTTTCTTGCTGGTTTCCGGCGGATGATGCGCTCTGGTTCTGCCTTTGACCCTCTTCGCCGGATTCTTTCTTTTCCTGACCAGAACCGGAAGACTTATCCGATCCCGAGGAGCCACCCTGATTCTGCTGGTCCTTTTTTTGTTCTTGGGATTGCTGGTTCTGGTTTTTCTTCTTTTGGTCTTCTTCTTTTTTATCCTGGTGCTGAAGAAGCATTTCCAGATTGTACTTGGCGTCCCGGTCTTTGGGATTGATCCTCAGGGATTCTTTGTAAAACTCTATGGCCTTTTCAGACTCGCGTCGCCGGGCCATGCTGTTGCCCAAATTGTAAAGGGCCTTTGCCTTCAACGAAAGGTCTTTTTCGCCATGGGTCGCTTTTTGATACAGGTCGGCGGATCGGCTATAGGCCTCTTCCTTATAATAAGTGTTCCCGAGGTTAAATGCAATCGGGTGCGACGCCGGATCCGCCTTGAGGGCCTCCGAATAGGCGGATTTCGCTTTTCCCACCTGTCCCTTTTTATAATAACGGTTGCCTTTTTCGTTGTCTAAAGGCGCTAAAAATTTGAAACCGCACAGAAAAAAAAGGAGCAAAAAGGAATAAAAGGGAATAAAAGGGAATAAAAGGGATTTTCTTCCCTGTCCTTCCTTTTCCCTCCCTGTTCTTTCCTCTCCCTCCATGTTATTCCCTCTTCCTCTCCGACAGCGCCATCTGGACCAGCAGGAGGACAAACGCCGGAATCAAAAAGACCTGATAATTTTCCTCGTACTCCACCGATAATTCTTTCTTTAAGCCCTTTTGC
>JAHFFL010000161.1 GCA_023247955.1 Candidatus Omnitrophota bacterium | reverse complement strand
GACTCCCCGCGGACGTTTTATGCGGCTACGGACTCCGGCGTTGTCCAATGGGATACGGAGGCCGAGACGTTTCGTGAGATCACCCAGGGCCTTGAGACACGCCAAGTGAGCGCCATTCTTTACAGCCGGTCCGGCGATTATCTTTTGGCGGGCACGAAGAAGGGGCTTTTCAAATATTCTCATCCGGAAATCAATTTCGCTGTTCCGACCACTGAGCGTCCTTTAACCGCCGAGGATTTTTTGAATCAATTTCAGTCGGAGCCTACGGTGTTGCAAGTGCAAAACGCGGCCATGCGGTATGCTGAATGCTCACCCCAAAAAATTGAGGCATGGAGACAAGCCGCTTCTCGTAAAGCTTTTTTTCCGACCTTGTCACTCAACACAAGTCTGAACCGCGACCAAAATGTAGATATCGACCGCGGAGGCACCGGTGATCCCGATCATTTTATTATTGGTCCCGATGAGAAGAATTTTGATTGGTCGGCGGGGCTTCACTGGGATTTAGGAGATTTAATTTGGAACGACGCCCAGACGTCCATCGATACCCGCTCCAAGCTGATGGTAGAGTTGAGAAACGACATTTTATCGGAAGTCACGCATCTTTACTTTGAGCGCCGCCGCCTGCAGACCGAGCTTGCGCTTTCTCCGGCCTCAGACACGGCACTTCAAGTGGAGAAAAGACTTCGTCTCGAGGAGCTCACGTCCCAAATCGACGCGCTTACCGGAGGATTCTTCAGCAAGTCCAGTAAATATCAAACGCACACTTAGGAAAGGGGACGTTCATGGGACCCATAGAATCTTCCGACGCCGGACTTTCCCTCTTTAACGAGGATTCCGAAAACGTCAGGGAAAAACTGCTTTTCCCGCGAGGCGTTTTGTCCATCCTCAAAGACACCGAGTTGTTCGGTCCCCTCGTCGATAAAGCCATCGAAGACCTGGACGATCTCCTCCGCAAAATCCGTTAAAAACTCCTCCGCTTAAATTGACATTCCGGTTTGCGTGTGGATAATGAACGTTCATGGGTAAAAATTACTATGGGTGGGGGCTACCCATTGATGTTTCAACACATGGGCCGCGCATCGACCAGCTGATTCTTATCCTCCACGTGGCGATGGTGCTGCTTTTTGTGGGGTGGTCGATCTTTTTGATCTACACCCTGTTCCGTTTCCGGGCCCGGCCGGGACACCAGGCCGTTTATGAGACCAGGCACTTCAAGGCGCCGACGTTTTTGGAAGTGGTGGTCGCGATTTTCGAGCTCTTCCTGCTGGCGGCGTTTGCGACGCCGATTTGGCTCGGCGCGCGGCAGAATTTTCCTCCCGACGACAAGGCGCTGCATGTCCGCGTGGTCGCGCAGCAGTTTGCATGGAACATCCATTACCCGGGCAAAGACGGCGTGTTTGGAAAAACAAGCGCCGAGCTCATGGGCTCTTCCAATCCTCTGGGGCTTGATCCCGCGGATCCCGCCGGCAAGGACGACGTGACGACAATCAACCAGCTGCATGTGCCGGTCAACACGCCGGTGATTGTGAAGCTCTCCTCGAAAGATGTGATACACAGCTTTACGCTTCCGGTGATGCGTGTCAAGCAGGACGCTATTCCCGGGGAGCTTATCCCGCTTTGGTTCGAGGCCACGCAGACCGGCGAGTTTGAGATCGCCTGCGCCCAGCTTTGCGGGTTCGGGCATTACCGCATGCGCGGATTTTTTACGGTAGATTCGAAAGAAAAATTTGAAGAGTGGCTGCAGGAACAAGCGCCTAAGGGAGAAAGTCTGCTGGGAGGAACGGCCTAAGTGTCTGAACTGCCCTTCTGGAGAAAATACATCTTCTCGACGGACCATAAAGTCATCGGTGTGCAGTACGCGGTGACGGCACTGCTTTTTCTTTTATTCGGTTTTGGGCTCGTGATGCTGATCC
Organism: Candidatus Omnitrophota bacterium; assembly: GCA_023247955.1. Classification (GTDB taxonomy): domain Bacteria; phylum Omnitrophota; class Gorgyraeia; order 2-02-FULL-51-18; family 2-02-FULL-51-18; genus JACPAX01. The sequence continues at coordinate 1,155 of JAHFFL010000161.1, read as the reverse complement.
GCTGGCAGCTCGCGTATCCAGGCCAGCCGCTGCCTCTGATCGGCGGCTGGTTTCCCGAGACGCAGATGCTCGGCGGGATCCTACTGCCCGAATTTTATTACCAGCTCGGCGCGATGCACGGAACCATCATGGTTTTTTTGGGAATCGTGCCGCTCGCGGTGGGCGGATTCGGGAATTTTGTGTTGCCGCTTCAGATCGGTGCGCCGGACATGGCGTTTCCGAAGCTCAACATGCTGAGCTACTGGCTTTATTTTATCGGCGGCGTGATCATGCTCGCCAGTTTTTTCGCGCCGGGGGGTTCGGCCCAGTCCGGTTGGACTTCCTACCCGCCGCTCGCCGACATTGCGCCGATGGGGCAGACGCTGTGGCTGATCGGCATGGCGTTTTTAATCAACTCCTCGCTTCTGGGTTCGGTGAATTTTATCGTGACAACCGTGCAGCTTAGGGCCGAGGGCCTGTCTTTTAACCGCTTGCCGTTTTTCGTATGGGCACAGTTTGTGACGGCGTTTCTTCTACTGCTGGCGTTCCCTCCGCTGATGGGGGCGGCGGTGCTTCAGTTGATGGACCGTCTCGCGCATACGAGTTTTTTCCTGCCGACAGGACTGGTCGTGAACGACGCGGTCGCGCCTGTCAGCGGAGGGGGAAACGCGGTGTTGTGGCAGCACCTGTTTTGGTTTCTGGCACATCCCGAAGTTTATGTGCTGATCCTGCCGGCGATGGGAATTGTCGCGGAGATCATCGCCTGCAACACCCGCAAGCCGCTGTACAGTTACAAGGGGCTTGTGTATTCGGTGATTTTTATCGGCTTTATGTCGTTTGTCGTCTGGGCGCATCACATGTTTTTGACCAACATGGGCACCGTGATGAGCACCTTTTTCCAGGTGACGACGATGATCATTTCTATCCCTTCCATCGTGATCTTGACGGTGCTGGTGCTCAGTCTCTGGGGCGGCGCGATTCGTTTCAACACGCCGATGCTTTTCGCGGTCGCCTTTTTGCCGATGTTCGGGATGGGCGGGCTCACCGGTTTGCCTCTGGGACTTGCGGCCTCCGACATCCACCTGCACGATACGTACTACGTCATCGGCCACTTTCACTATGTCGTGGCGCCGGGCACCATCTTCGCTCTGTTCGCCGGAATCTATCACTGGTTTC
>JAHFFL010000014.1 GCA_023247955.1 Candidatus Omnitrophota bacterium | reverse complement strand
TCACGCCGGCGGGGGTTACAAAAATTTACTGTGCGTCGCAGATGAGACGCTTGCGGAAAATTGGGACGAGCTTGAAACCGCGCCGCCGCTGGATGTCCTCGGGAAAAATTGGACACAGGCGTTGCCGAAGGGAAAGAAAAGCAAGCCGTTTATCGATTTTCTGATGGAGGTCAAGGCTTTTCTCGACAATCATGAGATTAACCGCGTCCGCGTGGACTTAAAAGAAAACCCGGCGAATATGGCCTGGTTCTGGGGTCAGGGCAAGCACCCGAAGATGCCCTCGTTTGAACAGAGATTCGCCGCGCGCGGCGTGTTGTACGGCGAAGCGACTTTCGCGAAAGGGCTGGGCAAGGCGCTTGGGTTACGGCCCGTGAATAAGATATCCGATTTTCCAAACAGCGAAGAGATTTGTTTTCTTTATTTCGGGAACACCGAAAAGACCCGCATCGAGACGGATTTCAGGCGCAAGATCAAAAGGATAGAGGAATTTGACGCGCTCGCGGCCCGTATTTTAAAAGACTGCGCCGGGAATCGCCGTGTTTACCTGACGACGGATGTGGCTGAATCATCGGCCAAAGGTGCTTTATTGCACGGGCATGTGCCGTTTTTGCTGGAGGGCGAAGGGATAGAGAGCGACGCGGCCACGACTTTCAGCGAACGCAGCGCTTCGCAAAGCAAAGCCATCTTTAACACCGGGCACGAACTGATGAAACATTTTATGGGGCAAAAAGGAACAGACTAATGGGGCTCGTCGTACAAAAATACGGCGGCTCCAGTGTCGCCAACCCCGAACGAATCAAAAAAGTCGCCGACCGCGTAGCCAGCACCCGGAAAAAAGGCCATTCGCTGGTGGTGGTGGTCAGCGCGCTTGGCGACACCACCGACGATCTTCTGGAGCTTTCGCGGCAGGTTTCAAAAAACCCTTCGCACCGGGAGCTGGACATGCTGATGTCCACCGGCGAGCAGATTTCGGTGGCGCTCTTGGCGATGGCGCTTCACGAGATCGGCTGCGACGCGATTTCTTTCACCGGGGGGCAGGTGGGAATACGCACGGACTCCGCGTACACGCGTGCCCGCATCCTTGAGATCAGCACGAACCGCATCCGTGAGGAGCTCGAGAAAAAACGGGTGGTGATCATCGCGGGGTTTCAGGGGATAAGTTCCCAGCAGGAGATCACGACCCTGGGAAGGGGCGGCAGTGATTTGACGGCGGTGGCGCTGGCCAAAGCGCTTTCGGCGGATTCCTGCGAGATCTACACGGATGTCGAGGGGATTTTTACCACTGATCCAAGAGTCGCCAAAGGCGCGCGCAAGATCAAAAAAATCAGTTATGAGGAAATGCTTGAGCTCGCGTCGTCGGGCGCGCAGGTCATGCAGTCCCGGTCGATTGAAGTGGCCGGCAAGTTCAATATCCCGATACATGTCAGAAGCAGCTTTTCCGATAAGGAGGGGACCTGGATCGTGAAGGAGGACAGTTCGATGGAAGATGTTTTAATACGAGGGGTTTCTTTGAATAAAAACGAGGCGAAGGTGACGGTCAGCGGCGTTCCCAACCGGCCCGGCGTGGCGGCGGGGATTTTTCGCGCGCTCGCCAAGACCGGCATCAATGTCGACATGATCATTCAAAATATCGGCAAATCGGCGGACACCGATATTTCTTTCACGGTGCCGAAAGGCGAGTCGGAAAACGCGGTCCGCTCGCTGGGGGCGCTCCGGGGACGCCTCAAATTCAAAGAGGTATCACTCGATCCGAATGTCGCGAAGGTTTCGGTGGTGGGGATAGGCATGCGCAGTCACGCCGGTGTCGCGGCCGCGATGTTCGAGGCGCTTGGAAAAAAGAGGATTAATATCGAGATGATTTCCACCAGTGAAATCAAGATCTCTTGCATCGTCAAGAAATCCGACGGCGAAAAAGCGGTGCGCATCCTTCACGACGAATTCAAGCTGGGTAAAAAAGAGGGAAGATGAGCGTCAAGAAGATTGAAATCTATGACACGACGCTGAGGGACGGTTCTCAGGGGGAAGGGATATCCTTTTCCGTGCAGGACAAGGTCCTTATCGCCAAACGCCTCGATGAGCTGGGTTTTCCGTACATCGAGGGCGGTTGGCCCGGCGCCAATCCCAAGGATATCGCCTTCTTTGATGAAATCAAAAAAATCAAGCTGCGTAACTCGCAGGTGGTTGCTTTCGGTTCCACCCGCAAGGCGGGCTCCAAGGCCGCCGCCGATGATAATTTGAACGGGCTTTTGGCGGCGCAGACTCAGGTGATCACGATTTTCGGCAAAAGCTGGGACATTCACGTGAAAGAGGTGTTCCGGACGGACCTTGACGAAAATCTCCGCATGATCGGCGATTCGGTCAAGTATTTGAAAGCCAAGGAAAAAAAAGTGATCTATGACGCCGAGCATTTTTTTGACGGCTACACGCACAATCCGGAATACGCGCTGAAAACGCTTGAGGCGGCCCTCGAGGCCGGGGCGTCGGTGCTGGTGCTCTGTGATACGAACGGCGGCACCCTGCCGTCCAAAATTTTTAAAATTGTCTCCGAGATCCGGCAGAAAATCGGCGGTCCGCTGGGGATTCACACGCACAACGACTCCGGCGTCGGGATCGCCAACGCGGTCGCCGCGGTGGAGGCCGGCGCGGAGCATGTGCAAGGCACGATCAACGGCTACGGCGAACGCTGCGGAAACCCGGACCTTGTCGCGATCGTCGCAAACCTGCAGCTGAAGCTGGGCCGTCCCTGTCTTTCGCCCGACAAATTGAAAGAGCTGACCGAAGTGGCGCGTTACGTAAGCGAAGTGGCCAACATGATCCAGCCCAAAAACCAGCCCTATGCCGGCCAAAGCGCGTTTGCCCACAAGGGCGGCGTACATATCGACGCGGTGATGAAAAATCCGATCACGTACGAACATATTGACCCGGCGCTGGTGGGCAATCACCGGCGGTTTCTGGTCTCGGATGTCGGGGGCCGCACCAATATTTCATTGAAGGCGAAAGAGCTGGACATCGACCTAAAAAAGGAATCGCCCGAGACGCGCCGTATTCTGGAAGAAGTCAAAAGGCGCGAGCATGAGGGCTACCAGTACGAGGCCGCCGACGCGAGTCTGGAGCTTTTGATGCGCGAGCTGATGGGAAAGGGCAAAAAGTTTTTTGAGGTGAAGGCGCAGGTTTCCCAAGAGAAGATAGGCAGTGGTGACCCGACGGTGAAGGCAACCGTCACCGTGAGGTCCGGCGGAAAAGAGGAGACCAAAGAGGCCTCCGGCGACGGCCCGGTGAACGCGCTCGACAAGGCCTTTCGCAAGGCGCTTTCCGTTTTTTGCCCGACGATTGATGAGGTGCGTCTTGACGACTACAAAGTGCGCATCGTGGATTCCAAATCCGGCACGGCGGCCAAGGTCCGCGTTTTCATCGAAAGCACGGACGGTAAAAGTATTTGGACCACGGTCGGTGTCTCGAGCAACGTGATCGAAGCCAGTTGGAAGGCCCTCGTCGATGCCTACGAGTATTATCTTTTGAAAAAAAACAAATAATCCGTCATGCAAAAACCCCCGGCCACGGAAATCCCGAAATGCTACGACCCCAAGCTTGTCGAAAAAAGCTGGTACCAGCACTGGCTCAAACACGGTTATTTTGAGGCGTCCTCGCGCGCCAAAAAGAAACCTTACAGCATCGTGATCCCTCCGCCGAACATCACCGGCATTCTTCATATGGGCCACGCGCTGAACAACACGCTGCAGGATATTTTAATCCGCTACAAACGCATGAGCGGGTTCGAGGCGCTGTGGATGCCCGGCACCGACCACGCCGGCATTGCGACCCAAAACGTGGTGGAAAAATCCCTGAAAGAGGAGGGGTTGACCCGGCACGCGCTGGGCCGGGAAAAATTCCTGGAAAGGGTGTGGAAGTGGCGCGAGAAATACGGCAATACGATTATCCGCCAGCTGCAGCGCCTGGGATGCTCCTGCGACTGGAAGCGGACGCGTTTTACCATGGATGAGGGGCTGTCGCGCGCCGTGCGCGAGGTCTTTGTGCGTCTTTACGAAAAAGGGCTGATTTACCGCGGCAAATACATCATCAACTGGTGCCCGCGCTGCCAAACCGCGCTTTCGGACGAGGAAGTGCAGCACAAAGAAGTGACCGGCCATCTTTATTATTTAAAATATGAAATCGAGGACAGCGGCGGGCAGACCGTGACGATTGCCACGACCCGCCCGGAGACGATGCTGGGCGACTCCGCGATCGGCTACCATCCGGCGGATGAGCGTTACCGGCATTTACAGGGCAAGACCGCCATTTTGCCGCTTCTGGGGCGGCGCCTGCGCGTGATTCAGGACGAGGGCATCGACCCCCAGTTTGGTACCGGAGTTTTAAAGATCACGCCGGCCCACGATCCCGTGGATTTTAACCTGGCGGGCAAGCACGGCCTCGAGGCGATTAATATTTTTCGACCCGATGGGACGTTGAATGAAAACGCGGGGCCTTTCGCGGGATTGGACCGCTTTGAAGCCCGCCGGAAAATCATCGCCGAGCTTGAGGACCGAAGAATTATTTCGGAAACCAAAGAGCACGTGCACGCGATCGGGCACTGTTACCGCTGCCAGACGGTGGTGGAGCCGACCCTATCGCTGCAGTGGTTCGTGCACATGAAGCCGCTCGCGAAGCCCGCGATTGCGGCGGTGAAGGAAGGCCGTACCGTGTTCACGCCGAAACGCTGGAGCAAAGTCTATTTGGACTGGATGAACAATATCAAAGACTGGTGCGTGTCGCGGCAAATATGGTGGGGGCATCGCATCCCCGTGTGGTACTGCGTGCATTGCCGTACCGCGGAAGTGATAAACGCGATTGAGGCCGGCGCAGGCAACAAATCGCGCGTTGGCGCCGGGGTCTACACAGAGCCGGGAATGACCGTGTCTCTCGAGACGCCGGCGACATGCGGCGTTTGCGGCGGCACGGACCTGGTCCAGGACCCTGACGTGCTCGACACGTGGTTTTCCTCATGGCTTTGGCCGTTTTCCACTTTTGGCTGGCCGGAAAAAAATAAGGACCTCAGTTATTTTTACCCGACTTCTTGCCTGATCACCGGCTATGAGATTATCTTTTTTTGGGTGGCGCGCATGATGATGGCGGGCCTCGAATTCATGGGCAAGGAGCCGTTTCACCAGGTGTACATCCACGGGATCGTGCGCGACGAGACCGGCGCCAAGATGTCCAAGTCTCTCGGCAATGCCGTCGATCCGATCCGTGTGATCGACCAGTACGGCGCCGACGCGCTGCGTTACGCGATTGTTTCGATCACTTCCGAGGGGCAGGATGTTTACGCGTCCGAAGAAAAAATAGAAGTAGGCAGAAATTTTTCCAATAAAATCTGGAACGCGGCGCGCTTTGTTTTGATGAACCTTGATTCGAAGCTTGCCTCGTCCCGAGTGCCCAAACGTACCGCGCTTTCCTCGATAGACCGATGGATACTCAGCCGTCTGAATCAGGCGATTCTGCGCGTGACGTGGGCGTTGGAACAAAATCGTTTCAACGAGGCGGTTTCCACGCTTTATGATTTTTTCTGGCACGAGTTTTGCGACTGGTACCTTGAACTGGCCAAGCCTACGATCAAGTCCCGCTCGACGCAGTGGACGCTGGCCTGTGTGCTGGGAGACGCGCTCAAATTGCTGCACCCGTTCATGCCGTTTATTACGGAAGAGATCTGGCAGCGTCTGCCGCACAAAGGCGCCACCCTCATGACAAGCGACTGGCCCAAAGCGGACAAAAGATGGATCGATAAAAAAATGGAGTCGGAGGTGGCGCTGGTGATCGGCGAAATCCAAGCGATACGAAATGTCCGCTCGGCCTGGCAGATCAATCCCAAGGAAAGCGTGACCGTGGCGATCAAGACGACCCGTACAAAAGAGATGCAGGTGCTCAAGGATTATTCCACGACCATTGTCCAGATGGCAAAGGTCTCGTCTTTGCAGATCGGTCGCAATATCAAGCGCCCCAAGGAATCGGCCGTGGCCAATGTGGGCCGTGTCGAGACCTACGTGATCCTATCCGGCCTGGTGGACATTCAGGTGGAGCGGCAGAGAATAGAGGCGGCGCTTACCGATGTCGAAAAGATGATACGCGGGCTTCGGGGGCGGCTAGTCAACCAGGATTTTCTCACTAAGGCGCCGAAGGAGATAGTCGATAAAGAGCGCAAAAAAGCGGAAGAGCTCGAGGACCGCAAAAGGCGGCTTGAGGAAAATCTCCGCACGTTAGAATAAACTCGAAAAGGTCTCGTCGGTGCTGAAAACCCAATTTGTCGATCCCCTTATCAAGGCGGCGCTTCAGGAAGACATCGGCGCGCGCGACATTACGTCCACGGCGCTTATCCCCGACGCGCTGCATTTCAAGGCCGATATCATCGTCAATGAGGAAGGTGTACTTTGTGGTATTGCGATTGCTGAGCGGGTGTTTCGCCTGATTGACGAGAACGTCCGTTTTCTGCCCGTCGCCAAGGACGGCGAAGTCCTGGAAAAGGGCCGGGAGATCGCCTACATCGAAGGGAAGGGCGGGTCCATTTTATCGGCCGAGCGCACCGCGCTTAATTTTATAAGCCATCTTTCCGGTATTGCGACCAAGACGCGGCAGTTTGTCGATAAGGTCAAAGGGACTTCCGCGAAAATACTGGATACCCGCAAAACCACGCCAGGCTTGCGACTCCTTGAAAAGTATGCCGTGCTCACCGGCGGAGGGGTCAATCACCGTTTCGGGCTGTACGATCAGGTGTTGATCAAGGACAATCATTTGAGGGTGCTGCGGGACCTGCCGATCGTGCAGATCGTCGAGCAGGCGAGAAAAAAAGCGCTCAAGAAAACCATCGTCGGCGTTGAGGTGAAAAACCTCAAAGAGCTCGCCGAGGCGCTCAAATCCTCAGCCCATTACATTCTGCTCGACAACATGAGTGTCGAGATGGTCCGCGGGGCCGTGGAGATGCGGAAGAAGAGCGGCGTCAAAATCCAGCTTGAGGTCTCCGGCGGTGTGAACATCGACACGGTGCTGGATTATGCGAAGACCGGAGTGGAGCGGATCTCGGTCGGTTGTCTCACCCACGCCGCGCCCGCACTTGACATCTCGCTGGACATTGTCGGTTGAATTTTAAAATCCGCTCTCCCATGAAGCCCAAAGGAGACCAACCGCAGGCGATAGACAAGCTTGTGAAAGGTTTTCGCGAGGGGCAGCAGTTTCAGACGCTGCTCGGCGTGACCGGCAGCGGCAAGACTTTTACGGTAGCCCACGTGATCGCCCAGCTTAACAAGCCCACGCTCGTGATGTCCCACAATAAAACCCTCGCCGCCCAGCTTTACAGCGAATTCAAGGAGATCTTCCCCGATAACGCCGTCGAGTATTTCGTCAGCTACTACGACTACTACCAACCGGAGGCGTATATCCCGCACACCGACACCTACATCGAGAAAGATTCCTCGATCAACGAAGACATCGACCGGCTGCGTTTGCGCGCCACCAGCTCGCTTCTTTCACGCCGTGACACGATCGTCGTGGCTTCGGTATCGGCGATTTATGGGTTGGGTTCGCCGGAGGAATACTCGGAGCTTTTGGTTTTTTTGGAAGAGGGGCAGACGCTTCCGCGCGAGGAGCTTTTAAAGAAGCTCGTGGCCATCCAGTACCAGCGCAACGACATCGACTTCAAACGCGGCACATTCCGCGTACGGGGAGACGTCGTTGAGATTTTTTTGGCTTATGAGGAGGACGCGGTGCGCGTGGAATACGAATGGGACACGGTGCGCCGTATCCGCCGCGTCCATCCGGTCACCGGCCAGACGCTGCACGAGCTTGAGGCGATAGCGGTTTATCCGGCCAAGCACTTTGTGACCACCGAACCGCGCCTGGAAAAAGCCGTTGTCGGCATAGAAAAGGAGCTTGAGGAGCGACTCACGGAGCTTCGCGCGCAAAATAAGCTGGTTGAGGCCCAGCGTCTTGAACAGCGTACGCGCTACGACATGGAAATGATGCGCGAACTCGGATTTTGTTCCGGCATAGAAAATTATTCGAGGATCATCAGCGACCGCGCGCCGGGATCGCGGCCGGACTGCCTTTTTGATTATTTCCCCGGGGATTTCCTGGTGGTGATCGATGAGTCGCATATCTCGCTCCCGCAGATACGCGGGATGTATTTCGGGGACCGCGCGAGGAAAGAAACGCTGGTTGAGTACGGGTTCCGCCTGCCTTCGGCGCTGGACAACCGTCCGCTTCGCGCCGAGGAATTCGAGTCCCTGATTAAGCAGACTATTTTTGTCTCGGCGACGCCGGCGGAATATGAGCTCAAGAAGTCCTTAAGCGTCGTAGAACAGATCATCCGGCCGACGGGTCTTCTGGACCCCACGATCGAGGTGCGGCGCACCAAAGGCCAGATTGACGATCTTTTGGGCGAGATCCGCAAGCGCGCAGAAGCCAAGGAGAGAGTGCTTGTTACCACACTTACCAAGCGCATGGCCGAAGATCTCGCGAAGTACTTGGAAAATATCGGGGTGCGCGTGAAGTACATCCACTCGGAAATCGGCGCGATTGAGCGTGTGGAAATTTTAAGGGACCTGCGGCTTTCCAAATTCGATTGCCTGGTCGGAATCAATTTATTGAGAGAGGGCATTGACCTACCCGAGGTGTCGCTCGTTGCGGTGCTGGATGCCGACAAGGAAGGGTTCTTGAGAAGCCAGACGTCTTTGGTCCAGATCGCCGGCCGTGCGGCACGGCATGTGAACGGTCACGTGATCTTGTACGCGGACACGATGACCGAATCCATGAGGAAGACCATTGCCGAGTGTGACCGCCGGAGAAAACGGCAAACCGAGTTTAACCGCGAGAATCACATCACGCCGACCAGTATTCAAAAAGGAATACGGGAAGGGATAGAGGCGATCAAGAAAGCGCGCGAGATCGTGCAGGAAGCCGCCGGGGTGTCGGCGGACGCCGGCGACGTCCTCGAGGTCGTAAACGAGCTTGAGGCCGAAATGGAAGAGGCGGCGCGCAATCTTCAGTTTGAGAGGGCCATTGAGCTACGCGACCAGGCGCGGGCGCTCCGAAAGAAAATAGAAAATGAAAAAAGAAGATAAGCTGTTCCCGGACGAGATTGCCCGGGGTCTGGGCACGCGCCGTATCGGCCGACAAATTCTTTCTTATGAAGAAATCAACTCGACCAACGATGCGGTCTTTCGGCTGGGCGAGCAGGGGATGGCCGAGGGCCTCTGCGTGTTCGCCGAGCACCAGAAGAAGGGGCGGGGACGCATGGGGCGTTCCTGGGCCAGCCCCAAAGGAAAAGGAGTGCTCGTCTCTATTTTATTGCGTCCTCTGATGCCGCCGCTTGAGATCTCAAAAGTGACGCTCATGGCCGCGGTTTCGGTGGTCCGCGCGATACGGCGCGTGAGCGGGCTTACGCTCGGGATCAAATGGCCCAACGACGTGCTGGGCCGCGATAAAAAGGTGTGCGGAATTTTGACGGAGATGAGCGCGGAACTTGACCGGGTGAATTTTGTGGTGATCGGAATCGGCGTAAACGTGAACGCCGATCCCAAAGATTTGCCCAGCGGCGCGACATCGCTTAAAGCGTTGGCCGGAAAAAAAATCCCGCGCGTGAAATTCACGCAGGCGCTTCTGCGGGAACTCGACAAAGATTATAAACGCTTGATTGAAGGCGATTTCGCGGAGCTGGCCGAGGAGTGGGAGTCACACTCGGTGACGTCCGGAAGGCGCGTGATCGCTCGGACATTTGGGCGTAAAATCGAGGGTTTGGCCACTGGGATAGACGAGGACGGCGCGCTTTGGATCCGGCGCGATGACGGTTTGCAGGAGAAAGTGTTGGCGGGCGATGTCGAGCATTTACGCAGCTAGGAGCGATAAAAAGAAATTGATCCATACCCGATTTTTGTTGGCCGTGGATATTGGCAACACCAGCGCGCATTTTGCTTTGTTCAGCAAAGAGGGGCGAGTGCGGGCACAGTGGCGAATGCCTACGTCTTCGCTTAAAGAGAAGGCGGCCTGGAAGGCGATTCGACGAAGGCTTCCCGCCCGTGGGGTTGAGCGCGCCGCTATTGCAAGTGTGGTGCCCGTAGCCGGCGAACTTTTAAAGGGAATACTCAAAAAACAAGGTGGGATGAAAGCGTATTTGCTGGGCAAAGACCTGAAGGTCCCGCTTGTGAATCGCTATCAAAATCCCCACCAGGTGGGCGTGGACCGCCTGGTGAACGCGCTTGCGGTATGGCGCGAGTACCGGAAGGCCGCCGTGATCCTGGATTTTGGGACTGCGATCACGTTGGATGTTGTTTCCGGAAAAGGGGAATACCTTGGCGGCATTATCGCGCCCGGCGTCGAGATCAGCATTGAGGCGCTCCACTCCAAAACGGCTCTTTTGCCCGAGGTGGGCTTGCTTCATCCCAAAGGGCTGATCGGAAAAAGCACCGCCGAGAGCATACGCATTGGCTGCGCCGTCGGCCTGGGAGGTCTCTGCGACCGGCTCATTCACGAGCTGCGCGAAGCCTTTCCCGGAAAATTGGCCCTCATCGCGACCGGCGGCTACGCGAAATTCATGGCCCGATACTGCCACAACGCTATGGATGAGATCGACCCCTTGTTGACTTTAAAAGGCGTCCGCCTTTCTTTCAGCCATTATTTTCCTCAAAAAAATCCTTGACAAATTGGCCGTATCGCATAGAATAAGCTCCCTTGGCACTCAATAACGTCAAGTGCTAACAGCTTGTTTGCGGCGTTCAAAAAGTTTAAAACTAGAGGAGGAGTCCAATGGAAAAGCAGAAGATACAACCCTTGGCAGACAGGGTGGTCGTAGAGCCCTTGGAAGCAGAGGAGAAGACGGCCGGAGGGATTGTGATCCCGGACACGGCGAAAGAAAAGCAGCAAAAAGGGAAAGTGATCGCGGTGGGCAAAGGCCGCGTCTCCGAAGAGGGCAAGATCACTCCGCTCGAAGTCAAAGTCAACGACCAGGTTCTTTTTGGTCGGTATTCCGGAACCGAGATTAAAATCGGCGCCTCCGATTATTTGATCGTCAAAGAAGACGACATTCTTGCGATTATACGATAGATAGATAAAGGAGAACCAAAGTCATGCCAAAGCAATTACAGTACAGTGAAGAAGCCCGCCGTTCGATTTTGAGCGGTGTGGAGCAGCTGGCGAGGGCGGTGAAAGTCACGCTCGGACCCAAGGGACGCAATGTCTGTATCGATAAAAAATTCGGTTCGCCGACGATTACCAAGGACAGTGTGACCGTCGCCAAGGAAATCGAGCTCAAGGATCCGTACCAGAACATGGGCGCCGAGATGGTGAAAGAAGTCGCTTCCAAGACTTCCGACAACGCCGGCGACGGGACTACGACGGCGACCGTGCTGGCCGAAGCCATTTTCAGGGAAGGCTTGAAAAACGTTACCGCGGGCGCCAATCCGATGGCTTTGAAGCGCGGCATTGAGTACGCGGTGGTTCAGATCACGGACAACTTAAAGAAACTCTCGAAGCCCGTAAAAGGAAAGAAAGAGATCGCACAGGTCGCGACAATTGCCGCGAACAATGACGTCAAGATCGGCGACCTGATCGCGGATGCCATGGAAAAAGTCGGGAAAGACGGCGTCATTACGGTGGAAGAGGCCAAGTCCACGCAAACGACCATGGAAGTCGTCGAGGGCATGCAGTTTGACCAAGGGTATCTGTCGCCTTATTTTGTGACGGACGCCGACCGTATGGAAGTCACGCTCGAAGACGTGTTTATCCTTATCCATGAGAAGAAGATCTCTTCGATGAAGGATCTTCTCCCTGTTCTCGAGCGCGTCGCGAAAGCCGGCAAGCCGCTTCTGATTATCTCCGAAGAGACGGATGGCGAGGCCCTTGCGACTTTGGTCGTGAACAAACTGCGCGGCACGCTTCAGGTTTGCGCGGTCAAGGCGCCGGGCTACGGTGACCGCCGCAAAGAAATGCTTGGCGATATCGCGATTCTGACTGGCGGAAAGGCGATCACCGAGGATCTCGGAATCAAACTCGAGAACCTCACGATCCAAGACTTAGGCCGCGCCAAGAGAATCACGGTAGACAAAGAGAACACCACGATCATCGAAGGCGCCGGAAAAACCGCCGAAATCAACGGGCGCATCTCCACGATCAAGAACCAGATCGAAGAGTCCGATTCCGACTACGACAAAGAGAAACTGCAGGAGCGCCTGGCCAAGCTTTCGGGCGGCGTTGCGGTGATCAATGTCGGAGCGGCTACCGAGACCGAAATGAAAGAGAAAAAGGCCCGCGTGGAAGATGCGCTTCATGCCACGCGCGCGGCGGTTGAAGAGGGCATTGTGCCGGGCGGCGGAGTCGCGCTTATCCGCTGCGCGCAGAACCTTGAGGAGATCAAACTGAAGGGCGATGAGCTCG